>NZ_CACSJV010000037.1:0-35233 GCF_902706105.1 Curtobacterium sp. 18060
GCCAGCGTGCGCCGCGACGTGCGGCAGCGACGACCCACCAGCCGTAGGCGACCGCGGCGACGGCGATCATCACCGCGGACAGGGGATCGAACCGCCAGGTGCTCCAGAACTCGGGTGTCGACGGCGTGGGCCTCGCGGCGATCGGTCCGCTGCCACCGGATGAACAGCGAGATGAGCACGGGGATGTCCGCCACCTCGGCGATGAACCACAGCAGGTCGCCCGCCAGGTGCTGATCGCGCAGCGGCGACGGGAACCACGGCTGCCCCACGGCCTGCACCACCGACCCGTCGAGCACGTGGTTCGTGATCCGGAGCACGATGCCCGGCACCGCGTCGATCATCAGCTCCACGAAGGCGAGCAGGAACTCCGCGGTGACGAACGTCGACGACCGCAGCACCCCGGGTTCGGACAGCGGTGCGAGCAGCCCGAACCCGAGCATCGGGACCGTCACCGTGATCACGACGGCCCAGACGGACGATCCCCGCAGGGTCGCCGCGAACGGTGTCAGCAACAGGCCGAACAGGACGAGGGCGACGAGCGGCGCGACGATCGCGTTGCCGAGCAGGCGCACTGGACGCGACCGCATGGCGGCGTCGGCGGCGTGCGCGAGGTGATCCGGGCCTCCTGTCCGGAGCAACGAGACGGGCGCACCGAGCGCGGCGAAAGTGGGGACCGCGAAGAAGAGCAGGGCGGACCGCAGCACGAACGCCCACCGCAGCTGCTGGTCGTACACGCCGACGATGCCGAACTGCAGGATCCCGAACAGCACCAGTGCGGCGACGAACGCGAGGGTGCGCCACCAGGGCCAGCGTGCGCCGCGACGTGCGGCAGCGACGACCCACCAGCCGTAGGCGACCGCGGCGACGGCGATCATCACCGCGGACAGGGGATCGAACCGCCAGGTGCTCCAGAACTCGGGTGTCGACGGCGTCGGGTGCCTCCAGGGGATCGGCCTCGTGCCATCCTCTGCCCGGCGTGTGTGCCGGTGCAGGCCCGAGCGGCCCCGAACGGTGAGAACCGTTTCAGATCCGGGTGACGCCCCGGGCCGGCGTGGTCCGCGAGAGCAACCACACCCCGATCGGCACGGCCACGGCGCCGATGACCGCGATCCCGAACGTCAGGTGCAGCTGCATCACCAGGAACGCCGGACCGATCGTGCAGAGCGCAGCGACAGCGACGACCGGCCAGGACGGGCGGTCGGCCGAGGGCAGCAGCCGGGGGAGCGGGCGGTCGAACCAACGGAGCGCGCGAGCAACCCCGAGCGCGACGGCGAGCACCGCGACCAGCGCGATCAGCCGGGACGCCCACCACCCACCCGAGCCCGGCGACGGGAACGGCACCCCGACCAGCAGGGCGACCCCGTTCAGCGCGATGAACAGCGGCAGGTGCCACAGGTAGATGGTCATGCCGTCGCGGCCGAGGACGAACACGGCTCCGAGCGCGGCCCTGGTGCGCATCAGGCGACTGAGCGGGGCGTGCACGAGCTGGACCAGGCAGGCCTGCGCGATCGCGAGGAACGCCAGCGGGAGCATCGGCGGGTTGAGGTCCTGCAGCATGTCTGGTGCCCACAGCCCGATCGAGGTCATCGGGACGAGCAGGGCGTAGGCGACGACCGCCACCGCGAGCAGGAGCGCCTTCGACCGCCGCGCGAACCAGCCGTCGGCCCAGAGGAACCCGAGCTGCTGGGCGAAGAGCCACACCGGTCCGAGGTTGAGCAGTCCGACCTCGGCGACCCCGGTGGCCAGGCGGATCGCGTCGACCGCTCCGGCGAGCAGCAGCAGGACGCCGAGGGTGGCCCACGGTGCCCGCTCGTGCAGGCGCATCATCAGCGGCACGCAGCACTGCGTGATGCCGTACGCGGCGAGGAACCAGAGCGGTGAGCCGATGCCGAACGCGACCTCGGCGAGGAGGTCCGGCGGGGTGCCGGCGGCCGTCGCCACCCCGAGCCCGAGTGCGAGGAACACGAACAGCGGGACCGCCGGCCGGAACAGGCGCACCAGCCGGGTGGCCAGGTAGTCGCGCGCGGGGCTCGGTGCACCGCGGGCGACGGTGCTGCGCCAGCCGGTCGCGCTCGCGAAGCCGCCGACCACGAAGAAGAGGGGCATCACCTGCCCGACCCAGGTGGCGGCGACGTACCACGGGAGTTCCTGCAGGGGGCTCGTCACCCGGACCCCCTGGTCGTCGGCGGCGACGCCGACCATCGTGACGTGCACGATGACGACGAGGACGACGCAGGCCGTCCGGATGAGGTCGACGACCAGGTCCCGCTTCGCGATGATCCCCCGGACGTCCGGTGCGCTGTTCGCCTGTTCAGACAGGCCGTGGCTCGTGGACATGTCGGGACGTTAGCGTGCAGACCGATCGTTCCAGCGTCCCTCCAGGTGATCGCCGCCAGATCGTGACACGTCGCATACCGGTCGCGGAATGTGTTCCGACGAGTACGCGCCACGACGGCTCGTGTACAGTGAACGTGTTGTCTTGATTCCTGCAAAAGAAAGGCTCAGCATGGACGCCGACGCCGATCTGCTCCGCACCTCGGGCCTCCGGGTCACGACGCCGCGACTCGCGGTGCTGCGGGCCACCGAATCGATGCCGCACGCCACCGCCGACGACATCGTCACGGCGCTCACGGCGGAGCTCCCGACGACCAGCCACCAGGCCGTGTACGGCGTGCTCGCCGCGCTGACCGGCGTCGGCCTCGTCCGACGCATCGAGCCGGCCGGCAGCCCCGCTCGGTACGAGCGACGCACCGGTGACAACCACCACCACATCGTCTGCACGCTGTGCGGCGCGATCGAGGACGTCGACTGCGCCGTCGGACACTCGCCCTGCCTGACCCCGTCGGACGCGCACGGCTTCGCCGTCACCACCGCCGAGGTCACCTACTGGGGCATCTGCGAGCGGTGCGCCGCGGCCGAGCGTGACGACGCGGGCGATGACGCAGCCGGCGACGCAGGCGCCCCGGGCGCAAGCGCAAGCGCAGACGAGCTCGACGCAGCCGGCGACGCAGCCGCGCCCGACGCCCCGCGCGTCCCCTGAACCACCCGAGCACCCCTGACCGAACCAACCGTTCCACCCAAGGAGGAACCGTGTCCGACCAGAACACGACGCCCGGCCAGCCGGCCGGCACCCCCACCACGACCACCAACTCCGGCGCTCCCGTCTCGAGCGACGAGCACTCGATGGGCGTCGGGGCCGACGGCCCCCTCGCGCTCCACGACCACTACCTGGTCGAGAAGCTCGCCCAGTTCAACCGCGAGCGCGTGCCGGAGCGCGTCGTCCACGCGAAGGGCGGCGGCGCCTTCGGTACCTTCACCGTCACGCAGGACGTCAGCAAGTACACCCGCGCCGCGTTCCTGCAGCCGGGTCAGCAGACCGAGATGCTCACGCGCTTCTCGTCCGTCGCCGGTGAGCAGGGTTCGCCCGACACGTGGCGCGACCCCCGCGGTTTCGCGCTGAAGTTCTACACGTCCGAGGGCAACTACGACCTCGTCGGGAACAACACCCCCGTCTTCTTCATCCGTGACGGCATCAAGTTCCCGGACTTCATCCGCTCGCAGAAGCGCCTGCCCGGCTCGCACCTGCGCGACCACGACATGCAGTGGGACTTCTGGACCCTGTCGCCCGAGTCGGCGCACCAGGTCACCTGGCTGATGGGCGACCGCGGCCTGCCCGCGTCGTGGCGCGAGATGGACGGCTTCGGCTCGCACACCTACCAGTGGATCAACGCCGAGGGCGAGCGCTTCTGGGTGAAGTACCACTTCATCACCGAGCAGGGCCACAAGACCCTGACGCAGGAGGACGCCGACCGCATCGCCGGCGAGGACGCGGACTTCCACATCCGTGACCTGCACGCCGCGATCAAGCGTCAGGACTTCCCGCGCTGGACCCTCAAGGTGCAGGTCATGCCCTACGAGGACGCCGCGACCTACCGCTTCAACCCGTTCGACCTGACGAAGGTGTGGCCGCACGCGGACTACCCGCTCATCGAGGTCGGCACGATGGAGCTCAACCGCAACCCGGAGAACTACTTCGCCGAGATCGAGCAGGCGACCTTCGCCCCCTCGAACTTCGTTCCCGGCATCGCTGCCAGCCCGGACAAGATGCTCCTCGCGCGCATCTTCAGCTACGCGGACGCCCACCGCTACCGCGTCGGCACCAACCACGCGCAGCTGCCGGTCAACGCCCCGAAGAACGAGGTGCACTCGTACTCGAAGGACGGCGCGATGCGCTTCGACTTCCAGAAGTCCGAGGTGCCCGTGTACGCGCCGAACTCGCTCGGTGGCGCACACGCCGACCCGACCGCGACCGACGACGTGCCCGGCTGGGAGTCCGACGGCGCGCTGCAGCGTTCCGCCGCGACCCTGCACCCGGAGGACGACGACTTCGGTCAGGCCGGCACGCTCGTCCGAGAGGTCCTCGACGACGCCGCCCGTGAGCGCCTGGTCGGCAACATCGCCGGTCACGTCTCGAAGGTGACGCGCGACGACCTGCGCGAGCGCGTGTTCGCGTACTGGACGAACGTCGACGCCGACCTCGGTGCGCGCGTGCGCGCCGCGGTCGTGCCGAGCGCGCCGGGTTCGAACGAGGACCCGGAGACGGTTGCGGTCGAGGCGTAGTCCGGTGGACGCGGGGGCGTGAGCCCCGGTCCACCACCTGACGGACGGGAGGCACGGTGCCAGCTGGCACCGGGCCTCCCGTCCGTCTGTCGTTGCGTTCTAGACCTCTTGCCCGTTCAGCCAGATCGGGCCGGCCGGCCAGTCCTCCAGGGCTGCGGCCACCGGCCGCACCATCCAGCCGCCCTGCTCGGTGTTCGTGATACCGGCGCCCTCGGCGGTGAACGCCGAGAAGGTGCCGACGACCTCGGGGAACTCGTGCCAGCCGAGCTTCGCGTAGAAGGGGATGCGGTTCTCGCCCGCGCCGAGGAAGCCGTACGGCACCGCGAGCCCGTCGAGCACGGCGTGCGTGCGCTCCATGAGTTCCCGGCCCTTGCCCGATCCCTGGAGCCGTGGCGACACGGCGACGAGGCCGGTGTCACCGACCAGGACGTCGCGCCCGCCGACCGTGATGAACATGCGGCGGATCCCGACGTGCGCCAGGACGACGCCGTCTTGGTCACGGGCCAGGACCCGGCGTTCGGGCTGCATGCCGGACCAGCTGCGGCCGCCCACGTACCAGTGGGACCAGTCCGGGAACGCCTGCGCGAGCAGTGCTGCGATCGCTTCGTGGTCCGGGAGTGAGAGGGAGCTCTCCTCGACCACCTCCCACCGGATGTCATCAGTCACGCATCCATCCTGCACGGATGTGGTGGGTGTCGTTGCGTTCTCGTACTGACCGGTAATACGTTAACGGTGACTTCGGGCTGATGTCGCGATGAAAGGGGAGATCGATGTCGATCAAGAACGTCGTGCTGGGTGCGGTCGTGCTGGGGAGTGTCGTGGGCGGCGGGATCGCGGTCGACACCGTGACGGCGCCGGAGGCGAGTGCTGCGACGTGCTGGCGGAAGGTGACGCAGAGCATGGGCTTCAACGAGTCGGGGTGTGGTCGCGCTCAGCACTTCAACCGGCTGAAGAGCGGGACGATGAAGTGGGGGAACGTGGTCGGTGGCAACAAGTGGTCCTACGAGGCTGCCTGCTGGACCAACATCGCCCAGTACGGCATGGTCCGGGCCTGACGCGGTGGTTCGGAACCGTGCTCGGGGAGCATTGGTCGTCGTGGTGATCGCCGCCACGGGGCTCGCCGGCTGCGCCTCCGCAGATGCTGCGCCCCGGGTCGTCGATCCGTCAGGCTTCTCCGCGGCCGGGCCGTGGGCAGATGAGTTCGCGGAATCAGCCTCCGATACCAGCCCCTACCAGCGACAGATCCTCTCGGACGGAACGATCTCGGCGCGGGAGGTCGCAGATGCCCAGTCCCGCATGAGCGCATGCATGCGGGATCTCGGCTACGACTACACGACAGCAGAGGACGGCACGTCCGAAGCGTCGCCGCTCCCGGGGCGGAAGGCTGAAGACGCAACGGCCATCAACGATTCGAAGTCGAAGTGCGCGAAGGACTTCGACAGCGACGTGACGTACCTGTTCAACGAAGTCCGGCGGAACCCGGAGAAGCAGGACGAGGCAACGATCACCGTCGCGTGCCTCCGTGCCGCGAGACTCGTCGACGACACGTACACCGAACGTGAATGGCGCACCCAGAACGACGACGGGAACTTCTCCTTCTCGCCGTGGGACCCCGCAGCCGTACAGTGTCGACTGGACCCCCTCGGGCTCTGGCGGCAGCAATGACCGGGGTCTTCGCTGTGCCATCCGTCGTGACGGCGGGACTCGCCCTCCTCGTCGGCTCTGCCCTTGCGCTGTCTGGCTGCTCGGCGGGTGACGCGGACACGCCGAGGCCCTCCGAGCGGGCTCCTGCGTCGCTCGAGGCGGCGGGACCGTGGGCGGATGCGTTCCTCGAGGCGCTCGACGCGGACGTGTCCGACTCGGAGGCGAGGGTCTTGGCTGACGGTCGGGTCACGACCCAGGAGCTCGAGGACGCTCACGCGAAGGTCGACACGTGCCTCCGCGATTCCGAGCTCACGATCTCCTACTTCGCGGACGGCGGGTTCGAAGTGGGAAGCACGGTGGGCAAGTCGCCGAGCAACGACATCGGGAGGACCAACAAGATCCTCGAAGCGTGCGAGTCGAAGTTCGACCAGAGCATCACGTTCCTGTTCGAGGAGACGCGCAGGAACCCCGGCAAGCTGGACGACGCGAAGATCACCGTTCCGTGTCTGCGGAAGGCCGGCCTCGTCGGACCTGACTACACCGAGGAACAGTGGCGGAAGGACCAGGACGCCGACCTCTTCCCCTTCGACTCGATGGGCGAGCAGGCGAAGCAGTGCGCCCTTGATCCGCTCGGGCTCTGGCGGCAGTGATGCGCTTCCCGTCTGCCGCGCTCCTGGCGCTCGGGGCGATGGTGGTCGCGGCGGCGACGGCCGCCGCCATCGTGGTCGCTGTGCCGGCCGAGGTCCCGGCTGCACTCCGGACGGCGGCCCCCACGAGCACCGTCCGGGTGACCGAGCGCACCGATGCCGATGAACGACAGGTGCAGCTCGCACTCGCCACCGGTGCCCCACGGGCGGTCGTGACGTCGCGGACCGGCACGGTGACGACGTCGACGTGCTCGACCGGGGCGCCCGTGCGGAGCGGGGACGTCCTCGCGCGGGTCGACGGGCGGCCGGTGATCGCGCTCGCCAGTGACGAGCCGCTGTGGCGCGACCTCGAGCTCGGCGACCGCGGGGCCGACGTCACGGGGCTGCAGCGGGAACTCACGCGCCTCGGTGCCGGACTGAGCATCGACGGCGTCCTCGGGCCGGGCACGCTCCGAGCTGCGCACCAGCTCCTGGTCGACCGAGGTGTCGACCGCGACGACCTGCCCGACGACGTCGTGCCGCGGGACCCGTTCGCATGGGTGCCAGCCGCCGAGAACGCCGTCCTGGCGTGCGTGGCCGTCGTCGGGGCAGCGGTCGGCGCCGACGGTGTCCTCGTCGAACTCCCGGCCGAACTCCGCGGTGCGCGCATCGAGGCGCTCCCGGTCGATCCGGCGCCGGGGGAGCGCGTGCTGCGGATCGGGAACGCCGACATCCCGATCGACGCCGCCGGGGTGGTCTCGCCGCCGACGGACCTCGCTGCGATCACCGCCCTGCCGGAGTACGCGGCGACGGTCGCTTCGGCGGACGGCGCACCGACGGTGGCCGCGACGTGGACGCTCAGTCGCCCGCGGACCGTCCAGGTGGTGCCGCCGACGGCCCTCTGGGACCTCGAGGGCGACCGGGCGTGCGTGCAACCGACGACGGGGCGGCCGCTCCGGGTCCAGGTCCTCGGGTCGGAACTCGGGCAGTCGTTCGTCCGGGTGCCCGGCGGACGAACGCTCGACCGGATCCGTGCCGCGCCGGACCGGTCCAGCTCGTGTCGGTGACGCTCGAGGGCGTCGGACATGTCTGGCCGAACGGCACCGTGCTGTTCGACCGCGTCGACCGCGCCTTCGCCGAGGGGAGCGTGACCGCGGTCGTCGGGCCGAGTGGCTCCGGCAAGTCCACGCTGCTCGCGATCCTCGCCGGGATGCTCCGTCCGACGCGCGGTGCCGCCGTCCGTCCGCCGGGCTGTCGGCCGCTCTGGGTCTTCCAGAACCCGTACGGGGTGGCCCGCCGCCGCGTGCTCGACCACGTCGCGCTGCCGTTCGTCGCCCAGGGCGCGGATCGTCGGACCGCGGACGTCCGGGCACTCGAGGTCCTCGAGCGCTTCGGGCTCGGTTCGCGGGCGCACGCGCGGTTCGCCGAACTGTCCGGTGGCGAGGCGCAACGCCTGATGCTCGCGCGCGCGATCGCGAGTGCGCCGGGTCTGATGCTGGTCGACGAGCCGACGGCGCAACTCGACCGAGCGACCGCGATCGAGGTGAACCGTGGGATCGGTGCGCTCGCCGCGTCGGGGACGGTCGTCGTCGTCGCCACGCACGACGACGCGACCCGTGACGCCTGCGACGGAGTGCTCGACCTCGGGCGGTACCGATGAGCCCCCGCCGGATGCAGGTGACCGAGGTCTGGCGGGAGGCGTGGCGCGACATCGCTTCCGGAGCTTCATGGGCAGCCGTGACCGCTGCCGTCCTCGCGGTGCTGCTCAGCGGTGTCGTGGGTATGCGTGCAGCTGCGGTCGCCGGTGACGTCCGAGCGGCCGCGGTGTTCGTCGCGAGCGGTGCAGCGACGACCGTCCAGCGCGCCGAGGGCCGGATCGACGGCCGCGTGTGCGATGCCCTCGCGGATGCCGAAGGGGTCATCGTATCCGGCGCGTTCCGTCGCCTCGACGCCGGGGTCGTCCCCGCCGCGCTGCCGGGCTCGGCGATCCCGACCTACGAGGTGACCGCCGGGGTGCGTGGCCTGCTCGGTGGCTCGGCTGCCGACGGGGCCGCGGGAGTGATCATCTCGCCCACGGTGCACGAGACCCTGGGGCTTGCTGCCGGCGATCGCCTCGTGACGGTGGGCGGCGCGGGCACCGGGGTCGTCGGTGTGTACGACTACCCCGACGACGGCCGGGACCCCGACCTGGAGTACGCGGTCCTCGCGCCGACGGTGGACGACGGGTCGCCGTTCGACGCCTGCTGGGCGACGGTGTGGCCGCAGCGCGACGACACGGTCTCGATGCTCCGGCGCACCGTCCTGCCGGCGAGCGGTGCCGAGGGCGAAGACCGACCCACCGCCGGGCAGCTCAACCCGACCCTGGGCGCGGTCTTCACCCCCGCGGCGCGGCAGCCAGTGCTCGTCCCGTTCGGGGCAGCGGCCCTCGTGGGGCTGACGATCGGCGCGGCAGCGGTCGCACGGCGCCGGCTCGCCCTGGCCTCCGACCGGCACGTCGGGGTACCGCGGAGCGCGCAGGTCCTCGGAATCGTCCTGCAGCACCTGGTTTGGGGATCGGTCGGGGCCCTGGTCGCGACGAGCGTCGCGGTGGTGTCGGTGCGTGGCCTCGACGTCGACGACGCGCTGCCGATCGTGCGCGAGGCGATCGCGATCGTGTCCCTCGGGCTCGTGGGCGCGCTGCTCGGCGGTGCGCTCGCCGCGGCCGCGATCCGCGAGCGCGCGCTGCACCGCTACTTCCGCTCCCGCTGACCGCGGCCGGCGGGGCGGACGCGCACCGGGCCTCCCGTCGCTTGCCCGCCCCGTTCGCTGCGCGCCCCGTCCGCTGCGCGCCCCGTTCGCCAAAGCGACAGATTGCCGCGAACTGTTCGCGGAGATCTGTCGCTTTGGCGGGTACGTCGCACCGGGATGGCGTGGATCTGTCGCTCTGGCGCGGGCGACCGACGCCCATTTGGTTGACGCGTCAACCAAATGGGCGCACACTGGTGCCATGCACACGCAGGACCTCCTCGCCGCCGACACCGGGATGGGTGCCGTCACCCTCCGCGTCGCGAACCTCGACCGGATGATCGGTTACTACCGCGACGGCGTCCAGCTCTCGCTGCTCTCGAACGAGGGCGGCGTCGCCGTGCTGGGGCGACCGGGCGCCGGTGGCCTGGCGGTCCCGATCGTGATCCTCGAGCACGCGCCGTCGATGCAGCACGCCGGCCCGCACGACGCCGGCCTGTTCCACACCGCGATCCTGTTCGACACGAGGGCCGACCTGGCCGCCGCGCTGTACTCGGTCGCGACGAAGTTCCCGCAGACCTTCACCGGCAGCGCCGACCACCTGGTGAGCAACGCGTTCTACTTCACCGATCTCGAGGGCAACGGCGTCGAGCTGTACTGGGACCGCGACCGCACGGAGTGGTCGTGGACGCACGGCATGGTCGACATGGACACGAAGTACGTCGACCCGAACGCGTTCCTGCAGGAGCACCTGACGGCCGACGCGGTGGAGTCCGCGCCGAACGCGCCGGGTCGGGTCGGCCACGTGCACCTGTCGGTCGGCGACGTCGCCAGCGCGAAGGACTTCTACGTCGACAAGCTCGGCTTCGCCACGACGGCCGGGTGGGGCGAGGCACTGTTCGTCAGCGCCGGCGGCTACCACCACCACATGGCGATGAACACCTGGAACTCCCGCGGCGCTGGGCGCCGCCAGCTCGCGCTCGGGCTGGGGCTCGTGCGGATCGAGGTGCCCGGGTCGGACGACCTCGGTGCCCTCGTCGCACGCATGCACGACACCGGGGTGCAGACCGCCGACGACGGCCGGACGGTCGCGTTCGAGGACCCGTGGGTGAACCGCATCGAGGTGACCGCGCCCGGTCGCGGCTGACGCTGTCCGCCGCGGGGCGGCCGAGACTCGGGCTGCGCGACACTTCTCGCGCCCGCAGCCACGAGAAGTGTCGCCGACCCCGAGACTCGGCGCCGGCCGCCGCCCGCCGGCTGCCCGGCCGCGCGGGTCACGCGCGGTTCGAGATCCCGCCGTCCGACGTCAGCAGCTGCCCGTTCACCCAGCGTCCCTGCTCCGAGCAGAGGAACCCGACGAGTGCAGCGGTGTCCGACGGTCGTCCGAGTCGGCCGAGCGGCGTGCCCTCGACCGCCCAGCGCTTGACGTCGTCGGACATCCACCCGGTGTCGTTCGGGCCGGGGTTCACGACGTTCGCGCTGACGCCGAGGCTGCCGAGCTCCTTCGCGGCACCGAACACGAGGCGGTCGAGCGCCCCCTTCGACGCCCCGTACGGCAGGTTGTACGCGATGTGGTCGCTCGTCAGCGCGACGATCCGCCGGCGGTCCCGCGGTGCGGCGTCGCCAACTCGTTCGAGTGCGGCCGCGTACGCCTGCACGAGCAGGAACGGCGCGCGGGCGTTGACCGCGAAGTGCCGGTCCCACGACTCGACCGTCGTGGTCCGGACGTCCGAGTCGACCGATTCGCAGTGCGACATCACCAGCGCGGTGACGGGGGCGCCCGCCTCGGTCTCGGCGCGGCCGACCAGGGCGGCCGCCTGGTCCGGGTCCTCCAGGTCGACCGGGAGGCGCGTCACGCGTGCACCCACCGACTCGCACTCCTGCACGACGGATTCGACCCCGTCGGGATCCGCCCCACCGCTCACGCGGTCGTCGTACGGGCCCCACCACGAGATGGCCAGGTCCCAGCCGTCGGTCGCCAGACGGGTGGCGAGCGCCGCGCCGATGCCGGCTCTGCGGCCCACGCCGGTCACCAGGGCGAGTGGTCGTGCGGACGTCATACGGGCCTCCTGTCCGGTGCGCCGTCGCACCGATCGCCACCCAGTCTGCCGGAACCGGCCACGCGCGTGGCCATCGCACTCGGTGTCCTGTCGGCGAGGACCGGCACGCGAGGGCCAAGATGGACGGATGCCACGCACACGACCACCGCTCGGACGCGGACGCGGACCCCGCGGCGGTCGTCCGGACCCGCGCGACCTGCCGATCGAGCACGTCCGCGACCGGATGTCGTCCTACATCTACGGCAACATCACGGTGCTCGCCGCCGCGATCGCCGTCGACCCGGCCGCCATCCACCACGGGTCGGCGATCTGGGCCGTCCTGGCGACCGCGGTCCTGACCTACCTGGCGCACGTGCTCGCGCACCTGGTGGCGCACGGCCTCGGCGGCGACGACTCCCAGACGGACGACGCCCGCCGCGAATCGGTCGTGACGATCATGCGGAACGCGAACCCGATCGCGACGTCCGGGCTCATCCCCGCGGTGCTGTACGCGGTGGCGTGGATCGGGTGGATCCCGACGGGGTGGGCGCAGACGGCCGCCCTGGTCATCCTGGTCGTGCGCATCGGCATGGTCGGCGTCTTCATGCAGCGGTTCAGCGGCAAGCGGCCCACGTTCCTCGGGCTCTGGGGCGGCATCGTGCTGGCTGCCGTGGCGTTCGTGATCGGTCTCGTGAAGGTGGTGTTGACGCATTGAGCGCCACCGAGTCCGAGCCGAAGCCGAAGCGGGCCGGCTGGAAGTTCCTCCGCGACCTCGTCGTCATCGTCGTCGTGGCGCTGCTGGCGTCGTTCCTGGTGAAGACCTACCTGGTCCGGTCCTTCTACATCCCGTCCGCGTCGATGGAGAACACGCTGCTGATCGGCGACCGCGTGCTCGTCAACGAACTCGTCCCCGGCGCCGTGCCGCTGCAGCGCGGTGACGTCGTCGTGTTCCAGGACCCGGGCGGCTGGCTCGGCACCGGGCAGGGCGACGACCTGATCAAGCGCGTGATCGGCCTGCCCGGCGACACCGTCTCGTGCTGCGGCACCGGCGGACACCTGTCGGTGAACGGCCACCCGGTCGACGAACCCTACGTGGTGCCCGAGATCGGGTCGGACCGGGTCTCCGGCACCGACTTCGACATCACCGTGCCGAAGGGGCGCATCTGGGTGATGGGCGACAACCGGTACAACTCGGCGGACTCCCGCGTGCACGGCACGGTGCCGGTCGACGACGTGGTCGGTCGTGCGTTCATCACCACGTGGCCGGTGTCACGGTGGACCGTGCTCTCGCGGTACGCCGACGAGTGGGACCAGGTGCCGGACCCGTCCTGAGCGGCCCTGAGCTGCCCTGAGCGGCCTTGAGCGGTCCGGGGCGGTCGTTGCCCGCCCCGGTCGTCCGGTGCGGTAGCGTTCCGATTCCCGTGTCGGACCGTCCGCAGCGGGGTGAGCGGAGGCACTGTTCCGATGGACGCTGTGCCCATGGACTACGTGACCGGGGGTGACGCAGAGCTGTCGATCCGGCGCATCGGGACGCACGGACACCGCTCCGGCACGATCGGCCCCCGACCGGACCACGTGGTCTTCTGGCTCGCCGACGGCCGTGCCCGCCTGACCGCGGACGACGGCTCGAGCTGGGACGTCGGCGCCGAACGCCCGATGATGCTCTCCGCCTCGGTGGCGTACGGCTTCGACACCGACGCCACGGCGATGACCCTGCTGCACCTGTCGCCGGCGTTGCTCGGCGGCGGCGGCGGTCCAGCGGCCGAGTTCCGGCAACCGGACGCCGCCGACCCTCGGATCGAACCCCTCCGAGCACTGCTCCGCGACGTCACCGGTCGCGTCCTCGACCCCGCGCTGCCGGTCGACGAGCGAGCCGCCCTGAACCGACGCATCGCGACGGTCGTGCTGTCGACGTTCTCGCCGTCACGGTCCGACGTCGAGCACCGGATGCGTCGTGCGATCCGCTTCGTGCACGACCAGGCCGACCAGCCGCTCTCGGTGGCCGACATCGCGGACTCGTGCGGCCTGAGTGAGCGCGGCGTGCAGGACCTCTTCCGCCGGCGGCTCGCGGTGACGCCGATGCAGTACCTGCGCGAGGTCCGGCTCGACCGGGTCCACCTCGAACTCGGCCGATCGCGTTCGGGCGGGCTGCTGGTGAGCGACGTCGCCCGGCGCTGGCAGTTCACGCACCTCGGGCGCTTCGCCGCCCACTACCGCGCACGCTTCGGCGAGCAGCCGCACGAGACGATCACACGGGGTCCCGGCGCAGTCTGAACCGACCCGCGCTCAGCAGCCCGTCGTCGTCAGGGTGACCGTCGCGACGGCGTCGTTCGTCACCGTCGTCGTCTGCGGGCACAGCGAGCCCGCGCGGACCGTCACCTTGCCGAGCGGGACGCCCGCGAAGTCCGCGGTGCCTCCGGGGAACACCCGCTGGTGCTCGGAGAGCTTGCCCGTCGACGCGAAGACCTTGACCTCGTACGGGTGGTCGGCGGCGTTGTCCGACACGGTGACCGAGACCTGGCCGGTCGAGTCGTGGGCGCCGCACCCCGCGAGCGTCACCAGAGCCGCCGCAGCGAGGGCGACAGCGGGCAGGACACGGCGGGACACGCGTCCAGGGTAGTCCGACGCCGGGCCGCGCCGGGTCGCGCCGATCCAGGGTCGACGGCCGAGCGCTCGGCGAGCCTGCCCCGCGGACTGGGGTGGTGCGTCCTCCGTAGTGGGGACAGGCCCTGTCCGGTTGGCGCGTTAGCGTGGGTGCATGCACTCGGAGACAGCGACGACCGTCCCAGTCACCGGCGCGACCGACGCCGTGCGCCGCGCAGCGCTGCTCGCCGCACTCGACGTGGTCGAGGGTGGCGCCGAAGAGCGCTTCGACCGGATCACGCGCATCGCGCGTGAGGCCCTCGGGGTCTCCGGCTCCTTCCTGAACCTGGCGGGCGAGACCTCGCTGACCATCAAGTCCCAGCAGAGCGACAGCCACTTCGGACCGGTCATCCCGCTGCAGGACATCTTCTGCGGGCGCACGCTGGGGGAGCGCGGCCCCGTGCTCGTGCCGGATGCGCGCATCGACGCCCGCTACTCCGACATGCCGATGGTCGTCGGTGACCCGAACGTCCGCTTCTACGCCGGGGTCCCGCTGCGGCTCGGCGACGACGACGTCAAGGTCGGCACGCTCTGCCTCATCGACCCGGAACCGCGGACCCTCGACGCCGACGAGGTCGCCCTGCTCCAGGAACTCGGTGTCTGGGCCGAGCGGGAACTGGCAGCCGGCGCCGACGAGGACCGCCTGCGGTCCGTGCTCGCGGGGCTCGAACCCGGCACGGTCGACGTGCCCGGCTACCGGATCGCCGGGCTGTCGGTGCCGCACGGCGTCGTCTCCGGCGACTTCCACGACTGGCACCGTTCGGGTGACGACGCCGTGCACCTGACCGTGGCGGACGTCATGGGCAAGGGCATGTCGGCTGGGCTGCTCGCCGCGAACATCCGCGGCGCACTGCTCGCCCGGGGTGACCTGGCACCCGGCGTCGCCGTCGCCGAGCTCGAGGCGCAGGTCGCACCCGACCTCAGCCGCGCCGAGTCGTTCGCGACGATGTTCCACGGCCGGCTCACGCCCTCGACCGGCCGGATCGACTTCACCGACGCCGGACACGGGCTCGTCCTGCAGCTCCGCGACGACGGCGCCGAGCGCATCCTGCGGTCGTCGGACCTGCCGATCGGGCTGCACCCCGCGGGCATCGAACGTGCCTCCGGGTCGCTCGTCATGCGTCCGGGTGACGTGGTCATCGTGGTCAGCGACGGCGCGCTCGAGCTGTGGGACTCCACGCTCGCGTCGCTGTCGCAGCTCGGGGAGCTCTACCGCGGCTCGCCGGACATCGCGACGTTCCTCCAGCGGGTGCGGTCACGTGCGGTCGACCACGACCCGGGCGACGACCTGACCGTCGTCGTGGTCGCGCGCGACCTCTGACGACGCGCCGTCGGCAGGTCGTCGGCAGGTCGTCGGCAGGCCGTGCGTCGGTCGTCGGCAGGTCGGGACTGGTCGCTCGTCGACTGGTCACGACGTGCCGTCGGCGCGCCGCCGGGCGGTCACGAACGGTCGGGTACCGGGGGTCTGAACGACGGCTCGTGACCGGTCGCCGGATGTGAGCGGGGTGTCGTGACCGGTCGCGGCCCGCTCGGGGCACGCTCGGGGCCCGCGCAGCAGGCCCGCAGCAGGAACCGACTAGGCGCCGAGGCGCTCGATGAGCTCGGCGTAGCGCGCGGCGGTGCGGGACACGATCGCCTCGGGCAGCACCGGGGGCGTGCCCTGGCGGTCCCAGTTGGCGCTGAGCCAGTCGCGCACGATCTGCTTGTCGAAGGAGTCCGTCCGACCGTCGGCCCGGGCGTCCCAGTACCGGCTCGAGTCGCTGGTCAGGACCTCGTCCGCGATCCGGATCCGGCCGTCGGCGTCCTGCCCGAACTCGAACTTGGTGTCCGCGATCACGACGTCGCGCTCGAGGGCGATCGCCGCCGCCTCGGTGTACACGTGCAGCGACAGGTCGCGCAGGGTCGCCGCGACCTCGGCGCCGACCAGGTCGACAGTCTGCTCGTACGAGATGTTCTCGTCGTGCTCGCCCTGCGGTGCCTTGTAGGCCGGGGTGTAGATCGGCTCGGGCAACCGGTCGCCATTCGACAGCCCCTGGGGCAGGGCGACGCCGCAGACGCTGCCGGTCTTCTGGTACTCGGCCCAGCCGCTGCCGACCAGGTACCCGCGCACGACGCACTCGACGGGGAACATCTCGAGCGGCATGACGTGCATCGACCGCGACTCGACCTCGGCCGGTACGGGGGTGCCACCGGACGACGGGCCGATGATGTGGTTCGGCACGTCGCTCAGCTGCGTGAACCAGAAGCGCGACAGGCGGGTGAGCAGCTCGCCCTTGCCCGGGATCGGTGGCTCGAGTGCGAAGTCATAGGCGCTGACCCGGTCGGACGCCACGAGCAGCAGCTCGGACGCGCTCTGGAGGTCGGCGGTGCCGGTCGGCACGTAGAGCTCGCGGACCTTGCCCGACGAGACGTGGTCCCAGCCGGCGATCACGGGCGCGGCGCTCATCGGGTGACCTTCGCGGCGATGTCGGTGCGGTACTGCGCGCCCTCCAGGGTGATGTCACCGAGGCCCGCGTAGGCGCGCTCCCGTGCCTGGGCGAAGTCGGCCCCGGTCGCGACGACGCTGAGCACGCGACCGCCGGTGGCGACGAGGCTGTCGTCGAGCACCCCGGTGGCGGCGTGGGCGACGGAGACGCCGTCGCGGGCGTTCGCGGCGTCGATGCCGGTGATCGGACGGCCGGTCTGCGGGTTCTCCGGGTAGCCCTCGCTCGCGAGCACGACCGTGACGGCTGCATCCGGACGGAACGAGGGTGCCGGGGTCCCCCCGAGCTGGCCCGTTGCGGCGGCGAGCAGCAGTCCGCTCAGCGGCGTCGCCAGGCGGGGGAGGACCACCTGGGTCTCCGGGTCGCCGAAGCGGGCGTTGAACTCGATGACCCGGACGCCCTGCTCGGTGACGATGAGCCCGCAGTAGAGGAGCCCGACGAACGGGGTGCCCTCGTGCTCGAGACGACGGACGGTGGGCAGCGCGACCAGCTCGGTGACCTCGTCGACGAAGGCCTGCTCGGACGCCCACCGATCGGCCAGCCACGGCAGCGGCGAGTAGGCGCCCATGCCGCCGGTGTTCGGCCCGAGATCGCCGTCGGCCAGGCGCTTGTAGTCCTGCGCGGGGCTGAGCGGGCGGACGTCGTGGCCGTCGCTCAGGAAGAACAACGAGACCTCTTCGCCGTCGAGGAACTCCTCGACCACGACGTGCCCGTGCTGCAGCCAGTAGGTGGCGTGGTCGATCGCGGCCTGACGGTCCTCGGTCACGAGGACGCCCTTGCCCGCGGCCAGCCCGTCGGCCTTCACGACGTACGGTGCGCCGAGCTCGTCGATCGCGGCGACGGCCTCTTCCGCCGTGCCGGCGTACACCGGGCGGCCGGTGGGCACGTTCGCCTCGGACATGATGCGCTTCGCGAAGGCCTTCGAGCCCTCGAGCTGCGCGGCGGCCTTGCCCGGCCCGAAGACCGGGATGCCCCGGGTGCGGACGGGGTCGGCCACACCGGCGATGAGCGGCGCCTCGGGCCCGACGACGACCAGTTCGACGTCGTTCTCGATCGCGTACTCGGCGACGAGCGCGCCGTTGGTGGGGTCGAGGGAGACGGTCTCGACATCGGCGGCGATGCCGGCGTTGCCGGGAGCAGCCGTGATGACGTGGCCCGCCTGTTCAGCGAGGAGGGCCGTGATGATCGCGTGCTCGCGGGCACCGGAACCGAGGACGAGGATTCGCACCCGATCACCCTACCGATCAGGACTCGCCCCCCGCGAGGCGACGGCTAGCCTGTGGAGATGCCACCCAGGAGGATCGAGGACGCCGCCGGCCGTGCCGCACTGACCGCGGTGCAGCAGGGCGACACGGCACGGGCGACCGTCGCGACGGCCGTCCGGTGGACCCTGCAGCGCCTCGCTGACGACGTGCCGGGCAACAGCGTCGAGGTCCGGGTGCCGCCGTTCGCCGCGGTCCAGGCCGTCCCCGGCCCGCGCCACACCCGTGGCACGCCGCCGAACGTTGTCGAGACGGACGCCACGACCTGGCTCGCGCTCGCGACCGCTGAGCTGACCTGGGACGAAGCCGTCGCGCAGTCACGCGTCAGCGCTTCCGGCTCACGTGCGGACCTGACGGCGTTCCTGCCGGTGCGGGTCGCGCTCTAGTCGCGTTCAGCACTACCTAGGCGGACGAACCGAATTAGGTAGTCCCTACCGATGCGGGCGCATGCACTGCGAACCTACGCTTGAAGTCGCCGGGATTCGGACCCGACCCGAACGGGTCCGAACCCGGCGACAGGGACCAAGGTACGCGATGTTCCACACAACGTGTCAACCGCCGCGGCGCGTCGTGCTGCAATGCGCAACGTTCTTGCGTCACGAGTGGACTCAGAAGAGTCCGGCGAGCTCCGACCGGGCGTGCAGGTCCCACTTGCCGAACACCCGCGACAGGTGCGCGTCGATGGTCCGCGTCGAGAGCCCGAGCTCCTCGCCGATCAGTCGGTTGCTCAACCCCTGCGCCGCGAGCTCGGCGACCTGGTACTCGCGGTTCGTGAGCGGTGGTTTCGGCCGGCCGGCCGTGACCGCCATGCCGTGCGACGCGAGCACCCCCTGCGCCGCGATCACCCGCGTCCGGTCGCGTGCGGTCAGGGCGTCGGCGTACTCCACGATCGCCGCGGCGAGCGGACCGTCGACCCGACCGGCGGCCTCCCGCATGCGACCGAGCGAGGTACCGGTCTCGCGTCCGTTCAGCATGTCCATCGCGTAGTGCAGCGTCTGCGCGTACATGACGTGCGTCCACCCACCGCTCGCCGTCCCGCGGTCGATGATGTCGTCGGCGTGCCGGAGCCCGGCCGGGTTGCCGAGCACCGCCTCGGTCCAGGCGATCGTCACCGCGACCTGCTCGCCCGTGATCCGCATCGCCCGCTGCGGGGTGGCCCTCGCCCGGTCGAGCGCTCGTGTCGCGTCCTCGGTGCGACCGGCGTAGGCGTACGCCATCGCGAGTCGTGCCCACGGGTAGGCCGCGAAGCCGCCGTGGTCCGCGACGTCGTACCGCTCGCAGGCAGCCGAGAACGCCGCGATCGCGTCGTCCCAGCGCCGTTGGCCGATGGCGAGGTTGCCGTCGCCGATGAGCTCGAGGGTGAAGTCGTACTTCAGGTACGGGTTCGACCGGCGGACCGGCACCTCGGTGAGCAGGTCGGCGAGGTCGCCGCGCCAGACCTGCACCTGGTGCAGCACTGAAAAGATCTCGCCGACGCTCCACGGTGCGTCCTCGAGGTGCTCGATCGCGGTGGCCAGTGCCCGGCGGCCGAGGGCCGAGGCGTCGTCGAGCCGGCCGGCCGTGGCGAGCGCCATGATCGCGCAGGGGGCGACGCACAGGAACGCGAACGGGATCGTCGGGGCGTGCACGATGCCGCTGCGCTCGAGTTCGGCGCGGACCTCGTCGAAGCGGCCGCCCCACCCGAGGTGTGCGAGCCGCAGCAGGCGGAGCCGTTCGACCGCGTCGCCGGTCACCAGTCGGCTCGCGACGTCGGTGAGCGCGACCGCTGCCAGCACGTCGTCGTCGTGGAACTGCCGGATGTTGGCGAGGATCTCGCAGGCCTCGACCACGAGGGCGTCGTCCACCGTGCCGGGGTCCGCACGGGCGACGGCCCAGGCGGCCTCGGCGTCGGCGCGACCGGCCTCGCGCCCGTCGGTGTACGAGTACGCCAGCGACCGCAGGCAGCGCGCGGCGACCTGCTCGTTCGGGTGCAGCGTCCGCCGGAGCGCTGCGGAGGTCAGGGCGATCGCGCTCTCGTGCTCCTGCAGCCGAACCGCGACCTGCGCCGCGTCGAGCAGCTGCTCGACCGCGGGCACGACACCGCAGTCGAGCGCCCAGAGCGCCGACCGCAACCGTGCGGCGGGCGGGGCACCCTCGGGACTGTCGGCGCGGAAGGCGTTCGCGCGGGCGAACAGTGCCGTGCGGCGGGCGACCGGTACCAGGCCGCGGATCACGTCGCCGACGAGCGGGTGCTGCGGACGGGCCACCGCGGCGCCGTCGTCGAGCGAGTCGATCCGGACCAGCCCGAGCGCGACCACGCGGTCGACGTCGCCGCCGCTGACCAGGCCGAGCAGCCGCGCGAGCGGGATCGGGTCGGCCAGTGCCACGATGTCGACGACGTCGCGCAGGTCCTCCGGCAGCGAGCCGAGCTCCGTCCGGTACATGTCGGCGAGGCTGTTCGACGCCGTCACCCGGCCGCGCCAGTACCACCCGGACGCCGTGTGCTCGAGAGCACCCGAGGAGCGGGCGGCGCGGACGACCTCGCGCAGGTAGAGCGGGTTGCCGGCGGTCGCCCGGTGCACCCGTTCGGCCGAGGCGTTCTCGAGCTGCGAGCCGAGTGCCTCGGCCACCAGGGCCGACGTCTCGCGCAGGGTGAGCGGCTCGAGGTCGATGCGCTCGAGCAGGTCGTCCTGCCACAGGGCGCGGAGCGGTTCCGGCAGCGCGGTGAAGTCACGGCAGGTCAGGACGAGCCGCGCACCCTGGTGCCGGACGAGCCACGCCACGTACCGGGCGGAGATCGCGTCGAGGTGGTCGGCGTCGTCGACGCGCAGCAGGACGTCGCGGTCCGCCAGGTCGGCGATCGCTCGGAGGCGCTGCTCGGCCCCGGCGTCGTCGGACAGTTCCGACAGGGTCGCCGGCAGCTCGCCGAAGCGGTCCGAGATCGCGCCGAAGGGCATCGACCGCCCGGAGGCGACGGCGGTGATGGGCACCACGACCGTGCGCCCGGTGGCGTCCCGTCCGGCGACGCGGTCGGTGACGCGGGCGGCGACGGTGCTCTTGCCGAGACCCGGGGCGCCGACGAGCGCGACGCTCCACTGGTGCTCCGCGACGACGGACACGGCACGGTCCTCTTCGTGGCGTTGCATCACGGGCCAGGTCACGCGCGCCGGGGTGCTCGGGGTGCGACCTCGCCCCCGTACGGTCCGTTCTCGCATCCGTGTCACCTCCAGCCCTTGGGATACCAACGCGTACGGATCATCCTCTCCTGGATCGGACTGCGCGGACAGGCCGGGAGACGTCCCACAGTGGGGGACAATGGGTGGGTGAGCAACACCGATCGACCCGACGACCAGCCGGTCCCGGCCCCTGCGCCGAACGCCGTCTCCACCTCTGACGAGGTCACGATCCGTCGTGCCCCGAAGTTCGGGGTGTTCATCGTCGGCGGTGCGGTGCTCGGGTTCATCGCGACCCTGATCGTCGTCTCGCTCACCATGAACCTCGGCGGCCAGCAGGAGGAGTCGAGCTTCGGCAGCCTGGTGGGCTACTTCAGCCTGTGGGGCGTCACGATCGGCGCCTTCGTCGGCGCGGTCGTCGCCGTCGTGTTCGACCGGGTTTTCGCCCGACGCGCGGCTCGCCTGACGGCGGAGCGTGTCGAGGTCGAGCTGCCGCCCGAGACGGTCGACGGCGAGATCGACGAGCACGGCGACCAGCGGCCGTAGCCGCAACCGTCTTCGGACAGGAGGCCCGGTGCCAGCTGGCACCGGGCCTCCCGTCTGTCTGGTGGTCGCGATCGCGACCCCCACTCAGCTGAGCTGGTTCGCCTCGACCCAGGACAGGTACTCCGGGCTCACGGTGCCCGTGACGTACTCGCCCGTGAAGCAGCTCATCTCGAGGTCGGTCACGTCGGAGCCCTCGATGATGGCGTCCCGCATGTCGCCGATCTCCTGGTAGATCAGGTGATCGCTGCCGAGCACACGGTTGATCTCCGGGATCTTCCGGTCGTGCGCGATGAGCTCGTCGCGCGTCGGCATGTTGATGCCGTACACGTGCGGGAACCGGACCGGGGGAGCGGCGCTCGTGAAGGTGACCTCGTTCGCACCGGCGGCGCGGGCCATCTCCACGATCTCCTTGCTCGTCGTGCCGCGCACGATCGAGTCGTCGACGATCAGGATGTTCTTTCCCTTGAACTCCGACGACATCGCGTTGAGCTTCTGCCGGACGGACCGCTTGCGCTCCGCCTGGCCCGGCATGATGAAGGTCCGGCCGACGTAGCGGTTCTTGTAGAAGCCCTCGCGGTACTCGATGCCGAGCTTCCGCGCGACCTGCATGGCGGCCGGTCGGGACGAGTCCGGGATCGGCATCACGACGTCGATGTCACCGGTCGGCGCGTACTGCTCGATCGTGTCCGCCAGCCGGTTGCCGAGGCGCAGGCGGGCGTCGTAGACCGAGATGCCGTTCATGACCGAGTCGGGACGAGCCAGGTACACGTACTCGAACGAGCACGGCACGAGCCGCGGGTTCTTCGCACACTGCCGGGCGTGCATCTGCCCGTTCATCTCGATGAAGATCGCCTCGCCCGGAGCGACGTCGCGCACGATCTCGTAGCCGCCCGACTCGAGCACCAGCGACTCGCTCGCGACGACCCACTCGGGCTGGCCGGCCTCGTCGAACTTGTGGCCGAGGATGAGCGGCCGGATGCCGAACGGGTCGCGGAAGGCCAGGAGCCCGTGGCCGGCGATCGTGGCGATCGTGGCGTACGAGCCCTCGACCCGCTCGTGCACGCGCTCGACGGCGTCGAAGACCTGCCCGGGGTCGAGGTCGGTCCCGCGGACCTGTCCCTGCAGTTCGTGCGCCAGCACGTTCACCAGGAGCTCGGTGTCCGACGTGGTGTTGAGGTGCCGACGGTCGATGTCGAACAGTTCACGCGTCAGTTCCCGCGTGTTGGTGAGGTTGCCGTTGTGGACGAGGACGATGCCGTACGGCGCGTTCACGTAGAACGGCTGCGCTTCTTCCTCGTTGCTCGCCGCGCCCTTGGTGGCGTAGCGCACGTGGCCGAGGCCCATGGTGCCGAGGAGGGCGCGCATGTCACGGGTTCGGAACGACTCCCGCACGTGGCCGCGGGTCTTGTGCATGTGGTGCACGTGACCCTCGACCGTGGCGATGCCCGTCGAGTCCTGCCCGCGGTGCTGCAGGAGGAGCAGTGCGTCGTAGATGGATTGGTTGGCGGGGCCCTGTGCAACGAGGCCGACGATGCCGCACATTCGCGGGTGTGCTCCAGACCGTAGAATCGGGGGGTACCGAACAAGTCTGCCATGTCACCGCGAAGGACTCCGCATGCCCAACCCGTACGCCGAAGCCGGAGTGGACACCGCTGCCGGTGACCTGGCCGTCGAACTCATGAAGTCCGCAGTCGCGGCGACGCACAACAGCCACGTGCTGGGCGGCGTGGGCGGCTTCGCCGGACTCTACGACGTGTCGTTCCTGAAGGACTTCTCACACCCGTTGCTCGCGACCTCGACCGACGGCGTCGGCACCAAGGTCGCCATCGCCCAGGCGATCGACAAGCACGACACCATCGGGCAGGACCTGGTCGGCATGGTCGTCGACGACATCGTGGTGGTCGGTGCGAAGCCGCTGTTCATGACCGACTACATCGCCTGCGGGCGCGTCGTGCCGAACCGCATTGCCGACATCGTCGCCGGGATCGCCCGCGGCTGCTCGGCGACGGGCACCGCGCTGGTCGGTGGCGAGACCGCCGAGCACCCCGGGCTGCTCGGCCCGGACGACTACGACGTGGCCGGCGCCGCGACCGGTGTCGTCGAGGCCGGTTCGCAGCTCGGTGCCCACCTGGTGCAGGACGGCGACGTCGTGCTCGCCATCGAGTCGTCCGGGCTGCACTCGAACGGGTACTCGCTCGTCCGGCACATCCTGGCGTCGCGCGGGGTCGGGTACACCGACCAGCTGGCCGAGTTCGGCGGCGTCTCGGTCGGCGAAGCCCTGCTCGAGCCCACCCGCCTGTACACGACGCCGCTGCTGGAGCTGCTCGAGCAGCACCCGGGCGCCGTGCACTCCCTGTCGCACGTGACCGGTGGTGGCATCGCGGCGAACCTGGCGCGCGTGCTGCCCGTCGGCTCGTGGATCGAGGTCGACCGCTCGACCTGGCAGCCGCTTCCGGTCTTCCGCGTGCTCGCCGACATGGCCGGCACGCCGATCGAGGACACCGAGGGCACCTGGAACCTGGGCATCGGCATGTTCGCCGTGGTGTCCGCCAGCGCCGCGGTGGACGTCATCGAGTCGCTCGGCGTCGCCGGGATGCCCGCGTGGCCCGTCGGCACGATCGCCACGTCGGCCCGCGACCTGTCCGGCTTCGAGCAGGGTGCCAAGGGTGTCGACGGTGGCGCGGTGCGGCTCGTCGGGAGCTACGCCGCCTGACCCGGCCGGCCACGCCCGTCACGCAGGCCGCGTGGCGGGCGTTCGTCGTGCCTCCAGGCCGCACGACCTGCCGTCAGGTGTCCGCCGAGTGGCCACGAAGTGCCGCTCGGTCCGGCCGCGGGCGGCACTTCGCGACCACTCGGCGTTCCCCGCGTGGGGAGTCGTGACCGGTCCGCGTCACCCGCGTGGGCACGCAGAAACGCCGCGCTGCCCGGAGGCGCGCGGCGTGACGGCTGTGCCGGTCAGGCGGACTTGTTCTGGTCCGCTTCGGTCTCGAACTCGTCGGATTCGTCTGCCGCTTCGGGACCGTACTGGTCCGCCCAGCGGTCGACGAGATCGTCATCGGAGTGTTGTCCGGCGGAGAGCTCCTGCTCGAGTGCACCGTAGTTCGTCTGCGGGCTGAAGTACTTCAGCTCACGGGCGACCTTGGTGTGCTTCGCCTTTTGACGGCCGCGCCCCATGCGTGACCCCCTCGTTCGGCTCTGGTCCGGTCCTGGCGAATGACGGAAGATCACTCGGGGAACCAGACGGTTCGTGGTTTGAAATCTGCCAATCACTCTACCATGTACCTCGATCTGGACGTCGCCGCGACGGCTCCGCGCACAGGAGAATCGAAGTGATGACCGAACCCCTCGAGAACCCAGCCGACCAGTCCGCCCGTGTCGTCGTCATCGGTGCGGGGCAGGCCGGTCTGTCGGTGGGATACCACCTGCGCCGCCTGGGACTCGTACCCGGCACCGACCTGGTGCTGCTCGATCGTGCGCCGAGCACGGGTGGTGCCTGGCAGTTCCGGTGGGAGGCCCTGCGGCTCGGCGCGGCGCACCGCGTGCACGACCTGCCGGGGATGCGGGCGATGGGGCTGCAGTTCGACGACGCCGATCGGTCACGACCCGCCCGGGACGTCGTGGGGGAGTACTACAGGCGGTTCGAGCAGCACTACGACCTGCGGGTCCGGCGTCCGGTCTCGGTGCCGTCGGTCTCGCGCACCGCGGACGGCCGACTGTGCGTCACGACCCGCTCCGCCGACGGCACCGAGACCCGGATCCGCGCCGACGTCGTGGTGAACGCATCGGGCACGTGGGGCACGCCGTTTGTGCCGTGGTACCCGGGCCGAGGCGCGTTCCGCGGACGACAGCTCGACACGACCGAGTACCGCAGCGCCGCGGAGTTCACCCGGCAGGACGTCGTCGTGGTCGGCGGCGGGACGAGTGCCATCGGTTTCCTGCTCGAACTCGACGGCGTCGCGCGGTCGACCCACTGGTTCGTCCGGCGGCCGATCGTGTGGGCGGACTCGTCGTCGCTCGACCTCGAGTCGGCGGTCGCAGCGGTCGACGAGCAGGACCGGGCGGCCCGTGCCGGCGAGGTGCTGCCGAGCATCGTGAGCGGCACGGGCGTGCCGGTCTCGCGGCGGATTCGCGCGGGCATCGACCGCGGGGTGCTTCGCGACCAGCCGATGTTCACCCGGATGGACGAGACCGGCGTGGTGACGGCCGCCGGCACGCACGTGCACGCCGACGCGGTGCTCTGGGCGACCGGGTTCCGGGCCGACCTGCGGCACCTCGCGCCGCTGCACCTGCGGACCGCGGCCGGCGGGGTCGTCGTGGCGGACGGGCGCTCGGTCGACGAGCCACGGTTGTTCCTGGCGGGCTACGGGCCGCAGGCGTCGACGATCGGGGCGAACCGGGCCGGACGGCTCATCGCCCGCCAGGTGATGGACGTGCTCGCCGCCGCGTGAGCTGGTCAACCTCGCACCGTGCGAGGTTCGTCGTCCCGTGCGGCCTGGGTGGACTGCGCACCGTGCGAGGTTCGTCGGGCGGTGCGGGGTCGGCGGGCTGCGCACCGTGCGAGGTTCGTCGCCCCGCGCGGGGTTGGCAGCTCGGTGCGAGGCTCTGTCGGCGCACCGAGCGGTCAACCTCGCACGGGCCCACGAAGCGCGCACCGTGCGCAGCGCGACGGGGCGGCGCGCCAGGCGGCAGCAGCACGCCAGGCCGCACGCACACACGCACGCGGCGGCAGGCGGCGGCGCAGCACGCACGCCCGCACATCCCGCGGGTCAGGCGGGCAGGGGCTCCTGCACGCCACGACGGCGACGGGACGACGCCAGGAACACGGCGTCGAGCGAGAACCGCCCCGGGCCGGTCAGCGCCACGACGAGCGACCCGACCGCCAGGACGAGCACGTACTCGAAGCCGCCGTCCTGCGAGTAGAAGCCCGACGACGCATGCGCGAGCAGCCCCGCGACGACCATGTCGACGGCGAGCAGGACGCCCACGACACGGGTCGCGACGCCGAGCACGAGCAGCACGCCGCCGACGAGTTCGAGGCCCGCCACCAGGGGCGCGGCGACGTCGGCGAGCGGGACGCCCATGCCGGAGAAGCCCTGGGCGACGTTCGGGATGCCCTGGGCGAACTTCTGGGCGCCGTGAGCGATGAACACCACCCCGAGGACGATGCGGAGCGCGGTCAGGCCGATTGAGGTCGATGTCGTTCGCATGGCCACGAAGCTAACCGGTGACGCGTCATCGAACCCCCTCGTCCGGGGGTCTGCCCGGACATCACCAGAACATGCCCAGGCTGGGGTCCGCCGAAGGGCGGACCCGCTCTCAGGAACCCGTGGTGTCCGTGCCGCGGCCGGTCTGCTGCTGCAGGCGGTCGATGTGCTCCGAGGCCTCGGCCTTGGTCAGGTCGGCGGAGAGCTCCTCGCCGGCTTCACGGGCCAGGGTGTCGAGGTAGCTGCGCTGGGGTCCGGTCATCGGCTCGTCACCGGTGACCCACTGCTCGGGGTCCTTGCTCGCGTCGGTCGACGGGTCCGGACGGGCGCCGCCGAGGGTCTCTTCTGCATCACTCATGCCGAGGACGCTACGCCGCACCTCCGACGCACCCCGCAGGAGGCGTGTCCCCCGTCAGACCGGCGTGGCCGAGTACCGCACCAGGTCCGGGCCGACCGCACTCGTGGCGATCGGCACGGTCCGTCCCTCGCGCCGGACCCAGATCGTCGCGGCCTGCTCGTCGATGCGCTCGACCTCGTGCAGCGATCCGTCGAGCAGTACGGTCGCGGACACCACGACCCGGCCGCTGGACGGCCGCGGGGGCAGACCGGGGACGTCATCGTCGTACGCCGCGTAGTCGCCGGGCTGCAGGAACGGGGACACCGGAGCGGTCACGACCTCGAAGCCGTCGTCGACCTCGGCGACCGCCACGAGCCGTACCGCCTGGTCCGTCGGCAGGGGGACGTCGACCACCCAGGGCGCCTCGGAGCCGGCCAGTGCGCGGAAGGCGGGGCGACCGTCGGGGGCGAGTCGTGCCTCCAGGCCGTCGATCCGGACCCGTCCGCGACCGCGCGAATCGGCGTAGAGACCGGGCTCGATGCCGGACTGCCGCGCCTCGAGCCGGGTGATGACCACGCGGTCCGGGCGGTACCAGTCGCGGAGCGTCGACGGATCCACCCAGCCGACGCTGGGGACGCCGCGCGACAGCGCTGCCGACTCGTCGGCGGCGCGCTCGTCGAGCGCGCCCAGCGGGTGCTCGCCGCGCACGGCGACGAGTCCTTCGTGGCGGCTGCCCGCGACGGGCTCGTGGTCCAGCACCTCGACGCGCTTCGACACCTTGCCGCCGTGGCCGTCGAACGTGGCGAACGTCCGCAGGTCGGTGATCGTCATGACGTCAGATGCTACGACTCGTCGCCCCGACGCGGCGAGGTCGGCACGAGCGCGTGCAGCTCACCGGTGCACTGCGCGGGGTCGACGCCCTCGGCGGGACCGGCCGGTCGGGTCGCGCGACGCGGCTGCAGGCTGTTCCGCTGCGCGGACCGGGCCAGGCGATCGTCGACGACACCGTCCACCGGCGCTCCGGCCGAGCCGGCGAGGGACCGGCGGAGCGGGGGCCGCACGGGCTCGCCGCGACGTTCCTGGCCGGGGAGCGGACGCGACCGGCGGCCGTACAGCAGTTCGGACGAGTCGAGCAGCCACGGCACCAGCGCGACGGTGACGCCGTGCACGAGCAGGAGCTTCTTGCGGATGCGACGGCCGCGGTGGTTGTGGAGCAGGCCCTCCCACCAGTGGCCGACGATGAAGATCGGGGTGTAGACGGTGACGACCTCGGAGCCGTGCTCGAGCCGGTGCGCCTTGATGTACTTGATGAGCGGCATCGAGATGTCGCGGTACGGACTCGGCACGATGGTCAACGGCATCCGGATGCCGTACTCGGCCCACTGGTCGCGCAGGTTCTGGGCGTCGGCGTCGTCGATCGCGACGTGGACCGCCTCGCAGCTGGCGTGCTCGGCGGCGATCGCGTAGTCGAGGGCCTTGAGCACGGGCTTCTGCAGCTTGTTCACGAGCACGACGGCGTGGTCGCCGGTGGCACCGAACTCGGTCTCGACGTCGGCCTCGATCTCGTGCGAGACGTCGCGGTAGTAACGGTTCACGCCGAGCATGAGCACGTACAGGATCGGCATGATCAGGAACACGAGCCAGGCGCCGTGCGTGAACTTGGTGATCGTGACGATGACCAGGACGACGAGGGTGAACGTGGCGCCGATCGCGTTGATGGTGCGGGAGCGCACCACCTGCGCGCGGTTGACGGACGGATCGGCGGTGCCGGCCCGGTCCGCGCGCAGCAGTCGCGTCCAGTGCACGACCATGCCCGTCTGCCCGAGGGTGAACGACACGAAGACGCCGATGATGTAGAGCTGGATGAGGCTCGTGACGTTCGCCCGGTACACCACGAGCAGCGCCGCGGCGACGAGCGCCAGGACGATGACGCCGTTCGAGTAGATGAGCCGGTCGCCGCGCGTCGACAGGGCCTTGGGGGCGTACGAGTCGCGGGCCAGGATCGAGCCGAGCAGCGGGAACCCGTTGAACGCCGTGTTCGCGGCGAGGAGCAGGACCGCGGCCGTCGTCGCCTGGATGACGAAGAACAGCACCGAGTTGTCACCGAACGTCGCCGCCGCGATCTGGGCGATGAGGGAGCGCTGCGGCGTCGTGGCGCAGTCCGCGAACCCCTGCAGGTCGCAGGCGCGTTCGGCGTAGTGCACGCGGGACACGAGCGCGAGCGTGATGAGCCCGATGAACAGGACGATCGCGATGCCGCCCATCGCCACCAGGGTCGCCTGCGCGTTCTTGATCTTCGGGCGTCGGAAGGCCTGCACGCCGTTCGCGATGGCCTCGACGCCGGTCAGGGCCGAGCAGCCGGAGGCGAAGGCGCGGAGCAGCAGCAGGATGAACGCCGCCTGCGTCGTGTGCTCGACGTTGTCGACGGTGTACCCGGCGGACTCGGCGACCGGGGCGTGCCCGGCGGCCACCCGGACCAGGCCGGTGACGACCATCACGAAGACCGACGCCACGAACAGGTAGGTGGGGATGGCGAACGCCTTGCTCGACTCCCGCACGCCGCGCAGGTTCGTGGCGGCGAGGAGCACGACGAACACGAGCGCGAGTTCGACGCGGACGTCGTTCAGCATGGGTAGCGCCGAGATGATGTTGTCCACGCCGGAGGCCACCGACACCGCGACCGTCATCACGTAGTCGACGAGCAGCGCGCTGGCGACGACCAGCCCGGCCTTCTCACCGAGGTTCCGGTGCGCGACCTCGTAGTCACCGCCGCCTGACGGGTACGCCTTGATGAGCTGCCGGTAGGACGCGACGACCACCACGAGCAGCAGCACCACGAGCGCGGCCACCCACGGTGCGAAGGTCAGGAACGACATCCCGCCGAGCAGCAGGATCATCAGGAGTTCCTGCGGTGCGTACGCGACGGAGGACAGCGGGTCACTCGCGAAGATCGGCAGTGCCAGGTGCTTCGGGAGGAGCTGTCCTTCGAGCTTCTCGGAGGGGAGGGGATCCCCGATCAGTCGCGCTTTCAGCGACCGGACCTCGTTCGTCACGAGCGGCAAACCTACTCAGTTCCGGGCGGGAGTCAACACGGGTCCCCGGGCGGTCATTCCCGGTCGGTCGCGTGTCGTCGACTCCGCACCCCGATCACCCCGTGCGGTTGACGTTGCGTCAACCTCTACGGTGGGCTGCATGAGGGATCCGTCAGACATCGCCACCGCAGCTGCGAAAGCACCCCACGGCATCGCCGACGTGGCGCGATCCGCCGGGGTGTCGAGCCGCACGCTCCGCCACTACGACGCCATCGGGCTGCTGCCGGCCACCGCCGTCGGCGACGGCGGACTCCGTCGCTACGACGACCGGGCGCTCGTTCGGCTGCAGCGCATCCTGCTGCTGCGCGGCCTCGGCCTCGGGCTGCCTGACATCCGCCGGGTCCTCGACGGCGAGCAGGACGACGTCGCCGCCCTCACCGCGCACGTCGCCTGGCTCGAACACGAGCGGGACCGCCTCGCCCGGCAGCTCGCCGCCGTGCGCACCACCATCACCAGGATCGAGAACGGGGACACCATGAACGCCACGGACACCTTCGACGGGTTCGACCAGACCCGCTTCAAGCACGAGGTCGAGGAGCGCTGGGGAGCGGGCGCCTGGCAGCGCGGCACCGCCTGGTGGGATGCGAAGGACACCGCGGGCAAGCAGGCGTTCCAGGACGAGCTGCGCGCGATCGCCCGGGACGCCGCAGCGCTCGCCGCGTCCGGCGACGGCCCGGACTCGCCGGCCGCGCAGGCACTGGCGCGGCGGCAGTTCGCGTGGCTCGCCGAGTCGACGCCGCCGGCGGACCTCACCGCGGAGCGGTTCCGGACACTCGCCGAGATGTACGTGCACGACGAGCGGTTCGCGCACGCCTACGACTGGGCCGGAGCGGGTGCGGCACGTGCGCTGCGCGATGCGATGGTCGCGTTCGCCGACCGCGGGTTGTAGCGCACGAACCGCGGGCCGTCGTGCGCGAACGGAACCAGGTTCCGGTCACGACACCACGGATCGGCGTGGTGCTGTGTCCGGAACCTGGTTCCGTGGGTGGGGCGGTGCGACGGGCGGCCGGGAGGCACGGGTCGCGACCGCCTGTCGGCCGCGGGCCGTCAGAGCGACTTGCGCAGGGCCTCCAGGCCGTCACGCAGACGCGTCACGGTGTCCGCACGGAGTGTGCCGCGGGTCGCACGTCGGCGCAGGTCCGCGCGGACCTGCTGCCGGAACGACGACAACGCCATCTCGAGCTCGCGCAGGGCACGGGCGCTCTCCGACGGCACCGAGACGGGGTCCTCGTGGGAACCGGTGCCGGGGCTCTCCGCCGAGGCGGCGAGGTCTGCACGGAGGGAGCGCATGGCCTCGCCGACCGAGGCGCGGACGCCGTCGGCCAGGGACTTCACCGAGTCGGCGACCCCGGACTCGACCGCGGCGATCTCGTCGGCACGGGCCGCGAGTTCGGTGCGGCCGGCCTCGGTGATCGCGTAGACGGTCTTGCGGCCGTCGGCGGTCTTCGAGACGAGGCCCTCTTCCTCGAGCTTCGCGAGCCGCGGGTACACGGTGCCGGCGCTCGGCACGTAGGTGCCGCCGAACCGGTCGCCGAGGGCCTGGATGAGCTCGTAGCCGTGCATCGGGTGGTCCGCCAGCAGCACGAGCAGGTACAGGCGGAGGTGGCCGTGGGCGAAGACGGGACTCATGCGGGCACCTCGCCGTCGTTGGTCGGCGTTGTGTCGGTGACGGGGGCAGTACCGGAAACCCCGCCGGGCGCGTCGCCGTCGTTGGTCGGGACCGTCGGGGGCACGGGCGCCGTCGGGGGGACCGGCGCCGTCGGGGGTGCCGGGGGTGCGGTCGGCTCGGTGGCGACCGGCGGGGCGTGCAGCACCGCGATGTCGCCGGAGACCGAGTTCACGCGCAGGTCGAGCCACTGGCCGGCCAGCTCGCCACCCTGCTTGACGTACGAGCCGCGCACACCGCGGATCTCGGAGTCGTCGAACTGCAGCTTGCCGGACGCCGTGCTGACGGTGCACTGGTAGGCGACACCGTCCTCGAGCCGGACGCTCACGCCACCCGAGACCGTGTTGACGCGCGCCGACTCCGGCACGCCGTGCAGGTCGAGCACGACGTCCGCCGAGACACCGTCCGCCTGGAACCGCGGGATCTCGCCCGTGGCCACGACGTCACCCGAGACCGTGTGGACCGTCAGCGCGCCGTCGAGCTCGCGGATGGTCGTCGCGCCCGAGACGGCGTTGACCGTGACGTCGCCGGCGACACCGTCGACGACGAGGTCGCCGGACACCGTGTTGAGCATCGCGCCGCGGTTCGTGCCGGACAGCAGGGCACCCGCCGACACGACGCCGAGGTGCACCGAGGCGTCGCGGGGGACCAGGATGCTGACGTCCGCGTGGGCCTTGCCGCGGAACGACTTCAGGAACCCGATGGGGTCGTCCCAACGGATCTGCGGGTGGTCGACGGTGAGCGTGTCGCCGTCGACCTCGATCTTCAGCTGCTTGCCGGACACGCTGTGGACCTCGACCCGTGCGGTGGGTTCGTCGTGTGCCACGACGTCCACCTGACCACCGACGAGTCCGACACGGAGTGTGCGGACGATGCCGGTGTCGATGACCTTGGGCTCGTCGACGAGCCACTTCTCCTGCGTCATGTTGCTTCCTCCAACTCGCGATGTATCGCGTCTGTGGAAGTCACGCTATATCGCGATTCTGCGATGCGCAAGGGTGCCGGGCGGATGGTGAGCAGAAATGGTCGGGTGGGGCCCTGCGACCCGACCATTCCTGCTCATGAAGCGTGCGCGACGGAGGTGGGGCGGGCCTCCCGGACGACCCGGCGCTCCGGGCTCCACGGGAACCGGCGGAAGAACGGCATGAGTGGCTGCACCATCGGACCGATCGCGAAGGCGGCGATGACGGTGCCGGCGCCGACGTTCCCGCCGAGGATCCACCCGACGATGACGACCGACACCTCCACCAGGGTGCGCGCGAGCCAGAGTGGCCAGCCGAGGCGCTCGTGCAGTCCGACCATCAGGCCGTCACGGGCCCCGGTGCCGAACCCCGCGCCGATGTAGAACGCCGTCGCGACGGCGAGCAGCACCAGTCCGGCGGCGAACAGGGCGACCCGGGCGAGCAGCCCGGACGGCTCCGGCACGAGCCAGAGCACCAGGTCGGCGCTCGGTCCGATCGCCAGCGCGTTCAGCAGCGTGCCGATACCCGGCTTCTGGCGCAGGGGGATCCAGAACAGCAGGATCACGCCGCTCGACACGACGGTGATGACGCCGAACGACCACGGCACCACGTTCTCGAGGCCCTGCGTCAGGACGGTCCACGACGAGACGCCGACGACCGCTCGGACCTGCAGCGCGGTGGAGGCGCCGTAGAGGAACAGTCCGACGAAGAGCTGGACGAAGCGGAACGTGAGGGCGGTGCTGCGGGACATGGGTTCATCGTCGATGCGGATTGGACTGCTGGTCGAGAGCCAATCGCGCTACCGTGGACCCATGACACCCGTGCTGTTGAGTGCCCGATCTGCTGCCCTGCTGCTCACCGACTGGCGCGACGGCACCGACGCCCCGGCGTACGAGGCCCTGTCCGACGCCATCCGGGTGCTCGTCATCGACGGCCGGGTCGCGCAGGGCGTGCGACTGCCGGCGGAGCGTGGGCTCGCGACCGCGCTCGGCATTTCCCGCACGACCGTGGCGAACGCCTACGCCCGACTGCGGTCCGACGGGTTCGTCGTGTCGGTCCGTGGCTCCGGCAGCGTGGTCCACCTGCCCGCGTCCTTGATCGGTCGTCCCGACCCGGAACGGCTCGGCGGGGTGGTCGACGGCGAGCTCCTCGACCTGCGGAAGGCCGCGCTGCACTCGGCACCGGGGATGGCCGAGGCCGTCGAGCGGGCGGTGCGACACGTGCCCGCGGCGCTCGCCGGTATCGGGTACGACACCGTCGGCGACCCCGGGCTCCGCGCCGCCATCGCCGACCGGTACACCGAGCGCGGACTGCCGACCGACCCGTCCCAGGTGATCGTGACGATCGGCGCGCAGCACGCCATCGCGCTGCTCGCACGGGTGCTCGTCCGTCGCGGGGACGCCGTGCTCGTCGAGTCCCCGACCTACCCGCACGCGCACGAGGCGTTCCGCGAGGCCGGCGGACGACTCGTCGGCGTGCCCGTCGACGCGCGGACCGGGTGGGACGCCGCCGCGCTCGAGACGACGCTGCGCCGGACCGCCCCGGCCGTCGCCTACGTCATGCCCGAGCTGCACAACCCGACCGGAGCGACCATGTCCGTGTCGACCCGCCAGCTGCTGCTGTCGGTCGCGGCGTCGGTCGGCACGACGGTGGTCGCCGACGAGACGATGGGCGAGCTGCGGATCGACGGCGCGCCGTCGCTGCCGCTGGCAGCAGCGGACCCGTCGGGGGCGTCGGTCGTGATGATCGGGTCAGCCGACAAGGTCTTCTGGGGCGGCCTGCGGATCGGCTGGATCCGCGCCGCACCGGCGCTCCTGCAGCGGCTGCTCGCCGCTCGCCCGACGGGCGACCTCGGCACCCCCGTCCTCGACCAGCTGGTCGCGCGGGAGCTGGTCCCACGCACGGCGGCCGTCCTGGAGGCGCGGCGCGAGTACCTGCGACAGGGTCGCGACGACGTCGTGGGCGCGCTCAGGGCACGACTCCCGGAATGGGACGTGCCGTCGCCCGCAGGTGGGCTGACGACGTGGGTGGGCCTCGGGCGACCGGTGTCGAGTGCGCTCGTGCTGGCCGCGCGGTCCGAGGGCGTGGTGCTGGCGTCCGGCGGGGTGTTCGGCCCGGACGGCGGGTTCGAACGGTTCCTGCGGGTGCCGTTCACGATGGCGCCGGCGGACCGCGGTCGTCTGGTGGACGTGCTCGAACGGGCGTGGGCTCGGGTCGGTGGGGAGTCCGCCGG
>NZ_CACSJV010000038.1:0-35182 GCF_902706105.1 Curtobacterium sp. 18060
CACCTTGTCCGCTCGATGCAGCCGACGGATCTCTGCCCACGTGTCCACTGTGATCACCCTCCTAGCGTCAACCAGGGGGTCCATCCCAGTTCGGCGTCAGGGGGTCCGTTCTACTTCGGCATCAACAGGGTTCGGCCGATGCGTTCCGGCTGCTCGGTGAGGATGAACCGCATCAGGCGCTCCGTTTCCGCCATCGCCGCGACCGACACGTCGCTCCCGGTCGGGTCGGTGGTGGTGAGGCGGAACCAGGGCTCCTCGTCCGAGTGGTCGACCAGAACCGTCGCCCACGGCCCATCCGGATCGTTCGAGTCAGTGAAGATGGCGGCGCCGAAAAACCGGACGTCGTCGAACGCCAACGTCAGAGACACCAACTGCAACCTCACGGACGGCTCTCGTTTGCTTCGTCGGTCATTGGACGTGCAACCAGCGGAGGTCATAAGTGGCGTCTGCGCGGAAGCAGCAGCTGCCGCAAGGGCGCCGGCTGCGGTGCTCGACGGTCAGACATCGCGGGCCAGCCGCGGATCGTCCTCCGCCAGCCGTTCCAAGCCAAGCCCAGACGCTTCGAGAATCGCGTCCTCAGACTCTTCCGTCGCGACGAAGGACCCGATCTGCGCGTTAGCGGCGACAAGAACCTCGATACGGCTCCGGGCATCCAGCACCACTGCGGCAACTTCCTCGTCGCTGCAGTCGGAGGTGAATTCCGGCTTCGACGGGTGCAGGGCTGGGAACTCGAGCTGCTGTACCGGTGGGTGCCACTTCACGCCGACGCGGAGCACGCGGCCGTCGGCGTCGCTGCGGTAGAACATGGACCCGAACGGGTGGCCCATGTCGAGGGTGAGGTCCGCTCCGTACAACGTCCACCCCGCGGCGGCGTAAGTCGGGTCCCAACGCTGCACGATGAGGGCACCGATGCCCATCTCGAGTCCAGGGACGAGGGCTTGGTCGTCGCGGACGTCGGCGTAGAGCTCCTGCAGGTTCGGGGGACTTTGGTCGCGCATGCTCGACAGCGGGATACGCGCTACGGTGCGAACGGCTGCACGGCCTGGCCGCTTCCCGGGACCCGAGCCCATGTCGGGGGAGTTTCCGCTCATCGGCCGGCGCTCTTGCCAGCGGTGGCAGCCGGGCGGCGACGGTACCGGAGCGTCGTCAGGACGCAGACGGTGGGGGGTGCGACGTGAAGCATGTCGAGGACGCTACGAGAGCGCTCCGTTCTTCGCAGCCGTTTCGGCCGCTCTGAGTCCGGCAGCAGGAAAGCTGACGAGCTTCAGCGGGAGTCGCGGTGCTGCGCCATGGCTTCTGGCGCGTCGTCGGTGGCGAGCCGCGTTGACCCCACTTCGCGGGGCATGACGGGTCCCGTCGGCGCCATTTTGTCCCGCGAACGAGGGTCTTTCGCCGATTTTCGGCTCTGCTGGTGCTCGCGAACAGGATTTCAGCCCCGCTCCCGGACGCGCTCTGGCATAGGGCTGACATCGGCGGAGAACCACTCCGCCCCAACTCGGAAGACCCCAGCCATGAACTCCAACAAGTACAACACCGTCACCTCGATCGCCTTCTGCACGCGCACGACCCCGCACCGCCATAGCATGCTGGAGCTGCAGCAGCTCCGCATCGCACGGCACCGGGCCGGCCAGCGCGGCCAGCAGAAGATCACCTGCCCGATGATCCGTCAGTGGCGAGGCGAGTTCGAGGACATGTACGAGGTGCGGACCGAGCCGGAACCGGTCGAGGTGTCGCGCACGAGCGAGGCCGACCTGCGCGTCAGTCGACGGGTGGAGGCCGACGTGCAGGTCAGCAGCGTGCTCCTCCGCTGGCACTGCACCGAGTGGCCTGTGGTGACCATCCGCACCTGCGGGGAGACCGACCTCGACGGCGAAGCGCCGATCCCGGCACCGGCGCCCGCACCGAACGACCCCATCTGCGGCGGATACGCGCACCGCCTCGACGCCACCCAGCTCCCACCGACCCGCCAGTACGACTACCAGGGGTACGACAAGCACCGTTCCGACCGCGCCACCGCCCTCCAGCGCGCCGCCGAGCGGTGGTTCGACGCAGCCTTCGCTCCCACCGTGCAGACGGTTCCGCGACGCGCCGGCCAGCGAGTGGCCTTCGACGCGACGAACATCCGCCTCACCGCAGCCCGGTACAGCCCGCAGCAGTCGAACGACGACGCTGGCTGGGACGAGAAGACCCCGTCGCCGGTCCGTCGGCAGTCCGCGTGGGAGGTCGAGTACGCCGTCATGACCCGCCACACCTCCGAGTCGAGTTTCCTCGGCTCTGTCCGCTGAATCGCTTTTCCCGAACGCGAGTCACCGCCGGAAGAAGGGAACGCCAACAAGCAGCACGCTTCATCAGGTCATCGAAAGCGCCGTCCACCACAGGTGGGCGGCGCTTTCGTCGTATCGGAGGCGCTTCAGAAGGCAGCGGGCGAGGCGCTCGCGTCAGCGATCGCCGTCAGAGACGCTCTTGGAGCGTCGGTGGCTGTCGTTCCAGCCGGGGATGTTGGCGTCAAGCCATCGCCTTTGGTCGGTGGTTCGTGGTCGGTCCTTTTGGAACCGCAGCCACTGCAGTGCGTTGACGCCGCAGATAACGACGGTGCGATCCGGGCGGCGTCCGTCATGCCTGTCCATCCAGGTCGCGACTGCGTCAGCGATCTCAGACCATGTAGCTCTCGTTGCCGCGACGTTCCATCCGGGCACGTGCTCGTCGAGCCATTGGCCCCGCTTCACCTGCATGGCTCCTTCGCCCCGCTTCTGATCAATCTCCCGTTGGAAGACGAGCCACGTGCCGAGGGAATATCCGTCCACTACCTCACGGGTATGCGGAAAACGGTCGTTCGTGCGAACGAACTTCTGTAGCGTTTCGGCCTGTCGATTCCACAGCTGCTCGCTCGGGGACAGTTCCCACTCGGGCACCCATGTCTCGAGGTAGTACTGCCGAGCTGGATGCAAGGTTTCGCCGGTCCTGGCCTTGCCGAGCCGCCGCTGCTTGTCGAGCCACGCGCCGATCTTCAACCCCCGCGAGACGGTGGTATGCGGTGGGAGAAGCTTCTTCTTCTCGACGTAGTCGCGGACTTCCTCCGCATGCTCGAACCAGGTGTGTCCGAACTCCTCAGGGCCGTCCCAATCCTCTCGGGGGATTTCATCGCGATTCCGGGGTCGTTCGTTTCGCATGCAGCGACTCTTCCGAACCCGCGTTGCTGATCGAAAGCCGACTCGCCCGATGCCCCCCGTACTGGGTCGGCGATTCAAACTTCGGGCCCGGCTATGTCCGCGTCGCACACTTAGGAGGGCACGCGCGGAAGGATGGCATCATCAGCCCTCTTCGCTGGTCTCGCTGTCGGAGTCGTGTGGCGCCTCGGACTCGGCGCCCAGTATCTCGAGGTTGCCGGTGGCCTCACCGTCGATGGTGATCTGCCGCGGGTGAGAACCCAATTCCGTGAGTGCGTGCTGCGCTTCCTCGGTGAATCGGTTGACGTTCTGGCGGCTTTGCAGCAGTCGAAGCTTGGCGTCGCTCGCCTCCGCCCATCCCTGTCGCCACCCCGCGACGAGCCGCGGGATCGCGCTGCTCACGCGCTCGGGATGCTTGAGGACATACATGAACAGCGAGGCCGCACCGCCAGCGCTGGCCACGCCTGCGCCGACGTGCACCCATGCGAGCAGGTCCAACGGGGAGCCGGCGGACATCCGGCGCACCGCAAGACCAGGCAGGTCATCGTTTGAGCCTGGCTCGACGGCTCGGATGCAGGCGTCCCAGAGGCTCGAGAGAGCGAGGATGGTCAGCCCCGCATCCCGCGCGGTCCACTCTGGGCGATCGATGCGAACGGCGATCTGCAAGCCATCTACGGGTCGAAGCCAGTGATCGATCTCGAGTCCATCGAGTCGACGCACGTTGAGGTGCTCGTTCGCCAAAGCAAGCCACTCCAACGAGTAAATGCGCTCGTCACGACGCCCGAGGTTGAGCCACTGCGGCTCCGGGAGTGTGCCGGCAGCGATCATGGCTCGCACTCCGTCTGGTTTCACGCCGAGCAGCCGGGCTACGACACTGGTCGACAGATGTGTCGGGTCATCTCGACGAGTCGTTGTCACACGCGGACGCTAACCTCATGCGATGGCCAGGTGAGGAAGACTCGCCCCATAACGAGAAGGAAAATCTCATCGTGACCGACGACGTGCCCGTGATCAGCTGCCGGGATCATGTCGACCGGGCCCCTTCTCCGGATTCTGGTCGGAACTCGCGGGGAGGGACACCACGCTTCAGAGCAGATCTCCTCGTGCAGGGCCTCGCAACCAAGAAGCTGCGGACCACAGGGGAGAGCTGGTTCACGAGCTGGCGGCGACGCCAACAGGGGTTTGCGGACGGGCAATTCCGTCTGGTACCCGAAGAAGGCAACCCTGCAGACGCGACGGCAGTAGGGGTATGGCTCGACGACGAACAAGTTGCCTACATCTATGGAGACGATGCAGAGCGGTACACGGCGGCGCTCACGCATGTCGGTTGCAATCTCCTGGTCAACGCGGTGCAAACGGAGGACGGGCTCGAGCTTCGAGTCGAGGCACCGGCACCTCGCGCACTCAAGAAGCTCCTCCGAACCGCCGATCCGTCAACGTTCGTTCCCTTGCCGGCGCCAGTATCGATCGCCGCCGGCCCTCGTGCAGGTCATGACATGCGTCGCTACCCTGCGCCCGTAGGGGACTACTCGCTGCCGCCATCCGTTTGGTGGCCAATAACGGGCGGGCGCCGTTCGGGCGGCACGACGGCGGACAGTCCGGGGGCCGTCTCCACCTGCCCGCTGTGCCTCAATCCGATGGATCAGACGACAGCACGAAGAGTGAACGCAACTCGGAACAAGACCGCCGCCCGAATGATCTGCCCAGAGTGCTTCATCGAAATCGGCCCCGGCGAACGACCCAGAGGCGTCGAACTGACGCCAGACCAGATCGTCGCGAGCATGAAGCAATACCACGCGGTCACCGGCGCCATCCCTCGGCAGGGGGGCTCGGGCTACGCGTTCCTTGATAAGTACCCGAGAAGCGCATCGCCGGAGGAGCTCCTTGCCTTCCTTCGCCTCATCTGGGACTGGCCAGATCGCTCGACAGTCAACGAGGTGTTCGGCAGCTGGCATGGAGCGCTCGCAGCATCTGGCGTACTCGGCGACGGCACAGAACGCATGAGCCGCGGCGTGCGATCCATCGCCAACGACGGACATCTCTGCCTGTCCTACGGGGAACGAACAATCGACGACTGGCTCCACAAACAAGGCATCGCCCACACCCGCGAACCCTCCTACCCCGGCACGAACTACCGCGGTGACTTCCTCGTCGGCGACCTCATCATCGAGTATCTGGGGCTACACGGCGACCCCGACTACGACGCTCGCTTCGCCGCGAAACGCAGGGCAGCCAAACGAGCAGGTCTCGACATCTTCGAAATCACACCGCGAACGCTCGGCGACTGGGACACGCTCGCACTCCGGCTAGCCCGACGGCCAGCGCGCTGGGCACCGACAGCGACGCCTGTCTCACCCGCTCCCACTGCCGAGCCACTCACGCCGGTACCCGAAGGACCGACCGGTGCCCCTGGCTGGCGGACCGACCCGCTCAACGCTTCCGGGCGGCGATACTTCGACGGATCTGCCTGGACCCATCACACGCTGGACCGATCGGGTGAGTGGCACGCGCACACCCCGCTCGGCGACGCCGCTCGCAGCGCAGCGCAGGCGTGGGTACGGCACGAACGACCCATGCGAGAAGCGCCCGAGGCCGCGCTCGGGAAGCTCGGCACGCATCCCGACGGGCTGGCGTTCTGGCTCGCGGCGATCGACGAGCACGAGAACGGCGGCCAGGCACGAGCTGCCGACTCAGCAACAGCGCCCGCCTACAGAGGCTTCATCCGCTACCTCGAGAGGGACGGCGCGGCGATGATGGCAGCGATGGACCGATGTGCACGATTTGACCGAGCCGGCAGCAGAACGCTTAACGACCGCGCGCTGCACATCTTCCACCAAGCCGGCGTCCGCCCCGACTTCGCTGCCGCCGGGCTGACCTTCCACGCCTGACAACGGTCTAACGCAACGGACGCAATGAGCGTTATCGGCGCTTACCACGTCGTCGTAGCATCTGAAGCGACGCGCCTGACGATCAACTGAGCTAAGCGTCGCGTGGCAACTGGGCCTGTCTCCAGACCGGCGGCTTGTTCCCGTCTCAGCCTCCTCAGTGACTTCGAGTGATTCGGACTCGACCCCCTGGACCTCACGCCGTGAGCTCGATGTACGGAGTTAACGACGCCGTCGATGAATGCGCCGGGTGGCGATGCTGAGGGTGCCAACGCAAGCGATGGCGAGCGCCGCAACCGGGTGTGACTGCGCGGTCAGGGCGAGTGCGTTCACAAGCGCGACAACGCCGGCCGTGAAGCCCGCGAGGAAGGCGGAGACGATATCGGTGGGTTCCATGCTGCCTTTCTGTAGAGGGCCCGCATGAGGACCGACCGCCCGGGCGATCGGTCCTCATGCGGTCAGCCCTCGGGGAGGTTCTCGAGGTTGTCGAGTTGGGAGCTGTTGGGGTTCGTCTTGATGTAGGGGCTCGCGAGGCAGGTTCCTCGCGGGCAGTAGTGGACGGTGGTGATGGTTGCGGAGTGGCCGCCGGCGCTGGTGCGCCAGGTGTTACCGGCGTTGATGCTTGCGACCACCTGACCTCGGGTCCAGTGGGTGTTCGTGTTGGTGATGACTCCCTCGAGGTGTCGGTGGGCGCCATCTGCGGAGAGTTCCTTGCGAACTCGGGTCACGGTGTACGTGCTCATCGATGCTCCTGTTCGGTGTCGCTGACGAGGGTGCTACTTGGACTTCTTGGACTTGGACGTCGATTCGTTGGTCGTCGTGTTCGGGTGACGACGAACCGTGGACTGCTTCACGAAGCGGCCGGTGATGGCGCTGCGTCCTCGCTTTCCTGTCATGTGTTCACCTCCTTGGTTCGGTGTTCGTTCGGTGGGTCGATATTAGATCACCTGCGCATCGGATGTCGAGCGCTGTGGCGAGTTTCGTTCATGGAGAGCCGCAACGAGGCATACTGGTCACGTGCCGAGGACAACCGTCGATCCCGTTGCGCTCTACGAAGCGCTCGATGCTGCGCGCAGCGCCAAGGGCATGTCTTGGCGCGGTGTCGCCCTGGAGATGGGCGTCAGCCCTTCTCTGCTCTCAAGACTTCGGCAGGGCCAGCGGCCGGACGCGAACGGGTTCGCGACCGTAGTGTCGTGGCTTGGGGTCGACGCTGAGCAGTTTTTCGTCGCGGAGGATGCTGGCGTGCCGCTCCGTCCGGGCGAAGTCGAGCTCATGGCGAAGGTGGCTCCGCTTCTGAGGGCTGACAAGGATCTGCAGGACGAGGACGTGCAGTTCATCACCAACGTGATCAATGCCGCTGTGACGAGGGCGAAAGCGTCCAAGTAGCGATGCGGCGGGGGTTCAAGACTGAGGCGAAGGGGCTCGCTCTCGAGATCAGGCGTGAGCTAGGGCTCGACGCGTTCATGGTGCTAAACCCATGGGGGCTGGCAGATCAATGGGGGATCGAGGTCTGCGGTGTGAGTGAGCTGGCGCTTGACGAGAAGGACCTGGAACGGGCGCGTCGACCGCGTGCGTCCTTCTCCGGGCTAGTCACTGAGATCGAGCACAAGCAGCTAATCGTGGAGAACGACTTCCACGGCCTTCCAAGGCGTCGATCCACGGTCAGCCACGAGATGAGCCACATCATCCTCGAGCACGAGCATCCCGCTGTGGTGACCTTCGACCGAACGTGCGGAGCTGGCGCTGAGCAGGAAGAGGAAGCAGATTGGCTTGCGGGCGAGCTTCTCGTACCGTGGGACGCTGCGCTCAGGCAGGCCTGGCGGAATGCCACGGACGACGACGTGGCGAGGCGCTACCAAGTCAGTGTGCCGCAAGCCCGTCGCCGCATGAATCAGTCCGGAGTGCGGCGCCTCGTGGTTCGCTCGAGGCAGAAACGCGCGGCTTCGACCGGGGCAGCACCGTTTTGAACGCCGGGCTCGCCTCCAACCCGTGGAACGGATCCCCGAAACCCGTGGAACGCCCGTCAGCACTGGGATCCGCGATCCGCCCCAGCACTGGCATCCGCGAATAGACCGAACACCTCTTATCGGCGCGAGCGCGAGCCTGTCACTGTGCGGCCAGCGGCACTCGGTTGCCCGATTTCGCGGTGAGCGCGTATGGCCAAGGTCTTCACCTGCCCGAGTGCCGCCTGATCGTTCCCAGCCTACGACGAGGCGGATGTCCGTAGCACTGGCCTTGGGAAGCTTCCCCCGGATCTCCTTGACACGTGGTCGTGTCGATGAGCGATGATGAGGTGTGCCCGAACCACGAAAGCTCCCCGTCTTCGACGTCGCCTTCGTTAAGGCGCTGTGCGATGTCTTGGGGCAAACGGAGTCTCCGGGGCTGTCGAACGCAGAGATTGACCAGCTCCTGCAGCAAGTCAACATCACCTCTCGCCAAGCAGGCAACAAGAGGAATAGCCTCTTCACTGCCTTGTATGAGAAGCAGAATCGACAGAGTGTGGGGAATGTTGTCGCGGCGTTTGTTGCGCGAAGTATGCATCCCAGTCGTTACGCCAAAAATCCGGCACGGTTCACGTCTCTTCGCGACGAACTAAATGAAGCGATCGTGTTCTTTGGCTGGAGGGTCACTGAAACGGGGCAACTTGGACGCGCGAAACAGGCGAGCACGCTTGCGGAAGGCGCGGAGCTTGCAGGCCGGCTGCTCACGGAGTTGACACGAAGGGGGCTGCACCACGAACTCACTCGATACTGCTCAGAGGAGTTCGTGACCAGGTCTCTCTTTCACGCGATCGCTGAAGCATCGAAAAGCGTGCCCTCGCGGGTCCGGAGCCTGACCGGTTTGGCGGGCGACGGAGATGCGCTTTACAACGGCGTATTCGGCACAGGCGGCGGTGTTCGTCCTAGAATGCTGATCAATCAATTCGTTACCGAGAGTGAGGTCAGTGAGCATAAGGGATTCAAAAACCTCCTGCTGGGTATACACGGTCACTACCGTAACCCGCGCGCCCACGGCAATCGCGTTGACAGTAACGAGAATCTGGAAGACTTTTACGACGCCTTCGCCCTCTTCTCATATGTCCATCGACGCCTAGACAGAGCGGTCGTACAGCCGTAGCCTTGCGTGCTGCGGGCTGGTCTCGCCGAGCAGCGTCGGCGTGTGTCTCGCAGAAAGGTCGGTGCCCCCTGTCTAGGCTGGTGCCGAAGCAGGCCGCTACCCGAGAGGCCTAAGCCATGTTCAGGCCTGTCACGGGCTTCGTATCCAGGGGGACGTCACATTGATCCGCATGCAGGTGTTCTTCAAGCGCCAGCCTCGCGGCTCGCGGACTACAGCTATAGTGAAGCGTATTCCTCCGGGCTCAAATGCCGCGGCACTGCCGGATGAAGTTCGGCCGACCTGGGGTTCGTATGACTTGCTTCTGATTGCCGACTCCGCCCGTTCGAGTAAATGGACGGTCGACCGCTTCACGGTAACTGACGCTCACTTGCACCTACTCCGCGGAGATGAACAGTCGACCGCCAATGCGCAACTTTTGGACAATTGGCAGGATAAGCAAATCGAGGGCGTGCTAGGGATTCTTAACAATGAGGCCTTCACCAGAGCGATCGCTGCGATCCATCTCGTAGACTCGGCGATGAATACGGCGGAGATTCGGAGGCGCGGTGAGATCGACGCTGTGACGGAAGATGCGGCCGGTGCCATCGCTGATATTGCGGCCCAAGCGCTCCAAACAGCGTCGTGAGCAAGGACTCTAGGTGGGAACGGTTCGTCGCCTTTCTTTCGGACGCTGCCCGTCTCTTAGTTGCGGTTCTGCTCGCCGTCTATCTCGATGACTGGTTCAGGGACTGGGGCATCGCACTCGATGCATTTCAGGAGGTGTTACTTGACCTTTCGGGTGCCGTCGTCGGAGGCTTGCTGGCCGGTCTTATCATTGCGTTCCTACTGGCTAGGTCGGTTGTCACTATCTCGTGGTCTTCCCGCGCGACCGGCAACGAGATAGATGGCAGCTCGATCACGATCTACGGGAATCGAGTCGATTCACCTGCAGAGCTCTTTGAGTGCAAGGCTGCAATCCGCACCAAAGGTCTTGGTCGGGTATTCTTTTTCTTCTTTGCTTCCCGTGGTGAGTCGCTTCGCCTGGCTGTGCAAAGCGGCGAGCATATCTTCTTCAGCAGGGAGCGACCGGGGGAGATCAGTCAGGATCAACACACGGCGTATCTTGCTTTGGCTGCGAGGCAGCTGCCGGTTGCGGGTGCGGACTGGGGTGGTATCCAGTGGGCGATTAGCGCCGACGAGCCGTTCAATGATTTAACCTCGACCATCTACTACAGTCTCGAGAAGGGCAAAAAGCCCTTTCTGCTTAGTGTCGTTTTCAAATTGACCCACGCCGTCGACAAGATCCACATCAAGGACTCGCCATCTAATGTCTAACCTTACAGAGGGGCGGCTGTCTGCTACTCCTATCCGCATCAACACCAGCGCATCACTCCAGCAGGTCCTAGCATCGATTAATCAGTCTCGACCGTCCCTAACCGGATTTGTCAAAGGCTGGGGTTCGATCGATGACCCAACTGCTCCGCTGCATGGAAAGTCGAAATGGGGCGGCAGCCCTATTCCTGGAAATGCCGGGCTGAAACCCGCGCAGCGGAGCGCTCCGAAATTCGGAGCTGCGCGCCTCTACTGGTGGGTTCCATCAAAGCGTCGCGCAGAGGACCTTGGCATTCAGATTCGCGATCCTGCTGCGCATGAGCTTTGTGCTTCCGATGTCGTTATCACCGATTCTTCCGTACCCGGGAGACTCGATGGGTTCATAACGGTGCGTGACGAAGAATCGTTAGCCATCATCCGCGACGCCCTTGCATCGGCCGTTTCTGCGGTCGACGGCAACAGTGTTCTTGAGTTGGCAGTCGGGCAGACCCGACCGAGGGATAACGACTTCTTCCTGTGGCTAATCTGGCGCGAGCACCACGACAAGGCCCTTACCGGTCGTCTTCAGTTGAATGAGATTCGGGTCGTTGAGTCCCAAGACGCCGCGTACCGGGCGACCTCCCTAACTGAAGGAGTTGACACTTCCCGCTTTGAGTTGCTCACACTGATCTCGATGGTGCGAGCTGAGTTCGGACCGATCAAGATCAAGGTCCGTGATGGTGCGCACCCTGCCCTTTATGATTTCGAGCTTGGGTATGATGGGAAGTTCGCTATTACTCTAGGTGAGACTCATTACCCGACCCCGTTGGGGCGCGAGGATAAAGGTCTATTCGCGTTTCTCGATGTGGCGTTCTTCGTCATTCCTGAGTTACTGAATGCGTACCTGGGTGATCGTGACTGGAGTGCGTCCAACCGGCGACAGTTCATCGACGACTGCCGAGAGGTGCTTGCGGGTCCGCATCTCACAATCGGACTTCCTTGCATCAATCCAGTTGGGACGGGACGGTTTTACGCTGATCAGCTCGGATTCGTGGCATCAGCACCCCGGCCGGATGGGTCCGTGGTCTGCTCGCGGGAGGGCATAGAGATCATCTTCTCTCCCTCAGTGTCGGCCGCCGGAGGGGAAACCTTGGTTTTAACAATTCCGGATGCGGGCGATGTCCTCCTCGACTTAAGGGCAAAGGGTATCGCTACTACGGCGGTTGGAGGTTCCGCTCGTAGCGTCGATTTCACTGTCGCGGATCCGGACGGTCGGACTGTGGAGCTTCGTGGCTATGCTATGGCCTGAGTAGGCCTTCGCTTTCTCGTAGTAGGGCTGTTTTCGGAATGTGATCAGAGCAGCTCTGACAATCCGAGCCCAGTAGGATGCCGTTCAAGCCGAGGCGCGACGAGCAAGGTCGCTGCAGGCCGCCGGGGCAGCTTCGTCGCGCGTCGTGTGACGTAGGAGCGGATCAGGATCGCGCGCGAGCTCCGTGATTCGCTCACTCATGGCCTCAGTGCGATCGGACTGCAGACGAGTGCGATCGACGCTGCCCTGGACGACCCCGAGGGCACCCGCGAGCGCCTGCGAGCGCCCTCGCCGACGTCTGCGTGGACCGACTCGCCGCCATAGACGCGCAGGGTTTCGCCGTACAGGTGCTCTCACTGGCGCCGCCCGGCACGCAGGGGAGGGGCCGGACGCTGCAGACGCCGTGCCGCAGAGCCGTGACGCCAAGGACGAGGCAGCTGCGGCGGTAGCGGCCGCTCCGGACCCGCTGCAGGCGATGGCGACCCTGCCGTTCGCCGATCCGCACCAGGCCGCGGTCGAGTTGGACCGCGCAGCCGGGCTCGGGCTCGTCGGCGTGACGTTGCACGGCCGGACCCGTGACGTGCTCATCGACGACCCGCGCTTCGAGAGGAACCGTAGGCTGCGCCGAGCGTGATCGGTATCCTGCATCGCGCCGTCGAGGACCTAGGCTTGCGTCGAGGAGGTCTTGGGGATGAATGCAGGCGGGGGTTCGCCGCACTTGGCGGACGGTACAGACCTTGCTCGATGGGCCGACCAGCGATCGGCGCAAGCGGATCTTCCGCGTCTGGTCCGTCGGTTGATTCGTCATGAGAACGACCAAGTCCAGCGGGTCGAGATGCGCGGCGGAGAAGGCGTGGGTCTGCCTGGTTACGACGGTACCGTCGAAGCGACGCGCGGAACGTCATTCGTGCCCGAGGGCGTGAGTGTATGGGAGATGGGGACAAATAAAGATCCCGCTTCGAAGGCGAAAAGTGACTACGAGGCGCGGACCGCCGACTCGCTCGGAGTCGACAAGTTGACCACGACGTTCGTCTTTGTCACACCGCGGCGTTGGCCGAGGAAGCGGGAGTGGGAGGAGGCGCGCCGCGCCGAAGGCGAGTGGCGAGACGTGCGAGTTCTCGACGCGGATGATCTCGAGCAGGCGCTCGAAGAGTCTGCCGCAATTCGGATCTGGCTGTCCGAACTTCTCGATATGCCGGCGGGCGGGGTCGCGACGATCGAGGACTGGTGGCGTCGGTTCTCGGGCGGATTCGATCCGCGGCTGACTGCAAGAGTCGTCCTCGCCGGTCGAGAGGACAGGGCAGCAGAGCTGCTGAGGCGGCTCGCCGTCGACGTGGGTCGCACCTTCATCCGAGCTGCAAGTGTGGACGACGGATTGGCCTTCGCTGCCTGCGCGATGATGGCGCAGGACCCTGACGCTGCTGAGCCGATGCTGTCGCGATCGTTGTTGGTGCACGACGGTACATCGCTGAGACGACTTGACCAGACCTCAAGTCTTTTGATTCTCCTTCCTTACGAGGAGCAACTACAGCGCGAGGCGAATCTCGTTGAGAATCACCACGTTGTGTTTGTGGTGACCGAGGGTGATGCCCACATCGAACTGCCTCCGCATGATCATCTGGCGTTGCGTACGGCCCTACGGGAAACGGGGGTTCCCGATGAGAACCTCGATCGCTTTGTGCGCGCTGGCACTAAGAGCTTGCTCGCTCTTCAGCGCGTGGCCAGGCCCTTCGATCAAATGGACCCGGATCAGTGGGCATCTGACCTGGCGGCGCCGACGATAAGGCGGCTCTGGCTCGCGGGGGCGTGGAATCAGCATCGGAGTGGCGACGTGGAGGTCGTCGAGGCTCTCGCCGATGAGAGACAGTCCCACCTGACGGAGCTACTGGAAGGGCTGGCGCGTCAGGCCGATCCGATCTTCACCCGGGTTGGAGCAACTTGGGCGGTCGCTGCGCCCGAGGAATCCTGGCGCACAGCCCGCCTCAGCATTCGCGAGGGCGACCTCGAAAGACTCGAAATCGCGGTGCAGACCGTTCTTGGTGCTGTTGACCCACGACTCGAACTGCCTCTTGAGGATCGCTGGAGTGCCGCGGTTTATGGCAAGACGCGGGTTCATTCAACCGATCTTCGAAGTGGCCTCGCGAGGTCCTTAGCGCTCCTTGGAAGCCGTGGAGACGAAGTCCGGCTCGCTGGAGGTCGCTCGGCGCGCCAGTGGGCTGAGCGAGTCGTCTGGAACCTCGTCGATCGAGCGAACGAGGATGCATCCGCGCAGCTTTGGGCGTCGATGTCGGACGTCCTCCCGTTGCTCGCTGAGGCCGCGCCAGATGTATTCCTCCGAGCGGTTGCTAAAGCGACCGCTGGTCCTGCACCTTTAGCGCTGAGCTTCTTCCAGGATCAGACGGATGCTTGGCAAGTGAGCAGCCCGCACACGGGGCTGCTCTGGGGACTCGAGAGCGTGGCGTGGTCAAGTCGGCATGTGGGCTTCGCGGCAGAGGTGCTCGCTTCTCTCGCCGAGATTGACCCGGGCGGGAGGCTGAGCAACCGTCCGACGACGAGCCTCCATGGAGTGTTCAGGCCATGGCTACCGCAGACGAGCGCGTCGGCGGAGACGCGCCTGCTTGTGCTCGACTCGCTCCTTCTTCGTCACGAGGCTGTTACCTGGGCGATCTCGCTTCAGTTGCTTCCCGGGCCATCGGAAATGGCAATGGAGTCTCACAAGCCGCGTTTCCGGGAGTGGGCGCGAGGGGCGAACAAAGAACCCCACTTGCCAGACATTTATAAGTCGGTCGAGGCGATTGCTGAGCGGGTCATACATGGGGCGACCCGCAACCCGAAGCGCTGGGCCGAAGTCGTCGGCGTGTTTGATCGGTTGCCCGATCGCGCCAAGCGATCGGCAATTGAGGCACTCGAAACCCTCCGACCGGAGGAACTCGACTCGTCTGAGTCCGTTCTGCTTTGGGATGCGATCGAAGACTTCGTGCGCAAGCACCGTCAGTTCTCCGACTCTGAGTGGTCTCTAGCGGAAGAGTGGCTGGGGCTGCTCGCAGATGCGGCCGCTCGGCTCGCACCGTCTAGCGCGGCCGAGCGATACAAGTGGCTGTTCGACGGCTGGACGCCGGCCATCGGCATCTCGATCGGCGACGGCTATGAGGCTTACGAGCAAGAACTCGAGCGGATTAGGGCAGACGCGGTCAGCCGCATCATCGGAGCCGAGGGTTTCCACCGACTGGTAGATCTCTCCGCAGATGTAGCCATGCCGTCAGCGCTAGGTTTCGCGGCGGCTCGCGTCGATCGAAAGCACGATGACGTTGCGCTTGACGAGTTGGACAGCGAAATTCAAGCCCGCGCAACATTCGCAGACGCGTTCGCGCGCGCGCGCTTCGACCGATCGATGAGCGGAGTGGCCGCTTGGGTGGAGAGGCTCGATGGGCGTCCTTTGGCGCAAGCGCGGTTGCTCCAGACAGTCGAGGATGTGAGCCAGGCCTGGGCGGCGCTGGCAGATCTCGACGATGCGGTCGACGCCGCGTACTGGGCAGAGTTCGTCCCTTATGGCCGAGGAGCTGATTTCGGTCACACCAGTGAAGTCGCTCGCCAACTATTGAGCCACGGTCGCGTTGCCATGGCTGTGGACACCCTCAGTCTCTATGTCGAGAGGCTCGAGGTCGACGACGCTGAACGAATCGTGGTCGATGCCCTGACGCAATACCGGCCCGGTGATCCAGAATCTGGACGCGTGTCAGAACATGACGTCTCTCGGCTTCTCGAGTTCCTACGCTCACGAAGCGTCGACGAGAGGGAGATAGCGCGTCTCGAGTGGAAGTTCCTTCCGCTGCTTCACTTCGAGGGCGGGGCGACGTCGCTACAACGACTCCTCGCGCAAGATCCTCAGTGGTTCGTTGAAGTCCTAAAGCTGGCGTTCAAGCCGGCGACTCCGAGCGGTGACGATGAACCTCGAGACGTCAACACGGCCCTCGCATCGAACGCGTGGCGCTTGTTGCACGAGTGGCGCGTGGTGCCCGGCACGGACGCCAACGGGAATGTGAACGCGGCTGCGCTTGGAACGTGGCTCGAGTCAGCGCGAGCGCTACTCGCAGAAAGTGACCGTCTCGACATTGGCGAGTTGCAGATCGGCGAGGTCTTCGCCCATGCCCCAACGGACCCGGACGGGACATTTCCGACGCGCGCCGTACGGGATGTGCTTGAGGTAGCGCCGAGCGATCGGATGGAGCGCGGATTCGTGGTCGGGGTGCACAACATGCGGGGGGTGACCTCAAGGGGGATGACTGATGGCGGCCAACAAGAGTTTGACCTAGCAGGTGATTTCGAAGCCAAAGCCGATCTAATCGACGCGACACATCCGCGAACTGCTGGTGCGCTCCGACAGATCGCCATTTCATATCGCGACGAAGGACGTCGTAACGACGAAGAAGCTCGTCGTTTCCTCGAGGGGCTCGACTTTTAGCCAACGAACACGTCGAGCGGGTTTGAGGGGACGTCCCTGAGCGATGCAGGCAACGCGCCGCAGCCGTGGTGGAAGTCGGACCTGCGGCAGCTCGACACGTTCGATGGGGCGCTCCGCGTGCAGCGAATCCCGTTCGAGAACCACGCGGTGATTCACCGCGTCGAGCACATCTCGGTGGAACGCTTCGAAGCGTGGGAGCTGTGCGTCCGCGCCATCCGCCGCGACGGCGGCCACGTCAGATCGGATACACCATCGGGTTCTCGTCGCGCGGAGAAGGAATCGCCCTCCGGAGGCGCTTGTGAACTCACACTACGATCAGAGTCAACTGGCTCGTCGTGCACCAAGTCAACAGCCTCCGTGACGGGAACGAAGCTCGTGCTCGATCTCGCGGTGCCCGGCGCCGAGCCGCCTGTCCGACTTGCGGGGACATCCTTCCGCTCATCGGGAAGTGCGACTCCTATTGACGAATCGGCCGGTGGAACGGATCCCCGAAACCCGTGGAACGCCCGTCGTCACTGGGAACCGCGATCCCTGCCAACACTGGCATCCGCGAATAAGCCGAACACCTCTTATCGGCCCAATGCCCTCGTGGCAACGAATTCGGAGGCTGATTGCGACTTGCTTGACGGGCGCTCGATCGTGCCTCGACCGCGCGTTAGCCAGACTGTCTCAGGCCACGGTTCCGGGGCGGACATGCTCTTGCACGTCACGAAGAATCTGCACGATAGCTGCCACCTCGTCGTCGTCAAACAAGTAGTCGACTCCGCTTGGTGCCCGGTCTGTGTACGGCGACTCGTACAGGCGCCCCGCATCCATCAGGCCGTTGGCGGTGAGCTCGTCGACGATGAGATGGATGAATCGGATCTGGTCGACGGAGAAGCGTGAGCCGTCGAGGAAGCGTGCGAACGACTCGAGAGCCGCATCTCGGTCGAGGCCGACAAGCGACCGGATGAACGATCCGAGTCCATGCGCCTCCTCGGCCGCCGCATCGATGTCGGCCTTGGACCCTGCCCCGCTCGCCAGGAGCATCTGCTCGAGCGAGTTCAGGTCGTCCGACGTGAGATGACGGTTGCGGCGCAGTCTCTGCAGCGCGAGGTGGTCCTCGTGCTGCCGTAGGTATGCGGTTGCCTTCGCGCGGAATCGTTCGAGGTCGGTGCCCGGTGTCGTGTGCTGCAGCACGATTTCGGTGACGTCGCCGAGTTCGTCGATGAAGTCGGTGTAGACGCGGGGGCGGGTCACGTTCGGTACGAATCGGACCAGTGCGCGGATGCGAAGGCGTGCGATTTCGAGCATGCCGAGGGTCACGTCGATCCACCAATCGTCGCCGGCGACCTCCTCCAGGAGCACGACCTGTTCCGCGACGGACGGGATCGCGGTCTTCGCCAGCAGTGCTGTCGCGATGGCTTGCGCCGTTTGACGGACCCGCTCGGAAGCGGTGGCGTCGCCGTCGAGCTGCGCGAGCTGCCGGCGCAGGATCAGCAGGTCGAACCGCTTCGCGTCGGTGTCGTCGTCCACCACGCTCGACGGAAGCCCTGCGAGGTGCTCGAGCGCGTCGGATGCGCCCTCGGGAGTGAGTGCGTCCCACGCCGCCGGGTCGGCGTACTGCTCGACCCAGCGCCGCTCGGGACGGACGAGGAAGTTGTCGAGGTTCATGCCGGCGACGACCTCGTGCAGGGTGCTTGCTGCGGAGGCACGGAGGTCGGCGTCGCCATGCGTTCGGTCGAGGGCGGTGATCAGTCCGAGCCGGGCTTCGAACAGCCGTTGGGTGAGGGACTTCTGCGTCGACCCTTCGGCGCCGGGGAGGTCCTGGCTGAAGAACTCGAGGTTGCCGCAGAAGTCGAAGACCAGGAAGTCCTTTTTGGGGCGGCCTTCGCCGAACAGGCCGGGGCTGAGGCGGGTGCCGCGGCCGATCATCTGCCAGAACTTCGACTTCGATCGCACCGTTTTGAAGAACACGAGGTTTACGACTTCGGGCACGTCGATGCCGGTGTCGAGCATGTCGACGGAGATCGCGATGTGCGGTGCGTGGTCGGCGATGGAGAACTCGTCGATGAGGTTCTGTGCGTACGGGGTGCCGTGGGTGATGACGCGCGCGAAGTGTCCCGCATATTCGGGGTACTGCTCGTCGAAGCGCTGCTGAATGAACTCGGCGTGGTCCTTGTTCTTCGCGAAGACGATTGTCTTGCCGAGGCGGTCGCCGCCGGCGACTTTGTACCCGTCCGTCATCAGCGTCGCCAGCACCTTGTCGACGGTGTCCTCGTTGAACAGGAACCGGTTCACTTCTTCGGCGTCGACGGCGGTCGGCGTGCCGCCTTCTCCCCAGTCGAGGGCGTCCCAGTCGTCCTTCTCGGCCTCGCTGAGGTCGTCGTAGCGGATGCCCTGACGCAGGAAACGGGTGCCGACCGACACGCCGTACGGCGGGACGAGGAATCCCTCGGCCACGGCTTCGTCCAAGCCGTAGGCGTCGGTGGGCACGCCGTCTTCGAGGTGGAATCGTCGGTACGTGTTGTGGTCGACCTCGTCCTTCGGCGTGGCAGTCAGCCCGACCAGCATCGCGTCGAACCAGTCGAAGAGCGCCCCGTACTTCTGGTAGATCGACCGGTGCGCTTCGTCGACCACGATGAGGTCGAAGAATCCCGGCCCGAAGTGACGCGCCGGCCCGTCGCCGCCGTCATCGGTCTGGTTGATGAGGTTCATCATCGTCGGGTAGGTCGAGACGTAGACGCGTCCTTCGGCGGAGCGTTCGGTGACCAGGTTCACCGTCGCGACGCTCGGCAGGTGCTCCTTAAATGCGTTCGCCGCTTGCTTGACAAGCGCAGTGCGGTCCGCGAGGAACAGGATGCGCTTCGCCCAGTTCGCCTTCATCAGCTGATCGGCCAACGCGATGACTGTCCGGGTCTTCCCCGAACCGGTCGCCATGACCAGGAGCGCTTGCCGTTGCCGCCGATCGAACGTGTCCCCGACGGCCTTGATCGCCCGCACCTGGTAATGCCGCCCAGCGATGTCCCTGCTCACAGGAGCGGCTGACAGCGGCAGACGGGAGGAGCGACGCTGGATCATGAGTTCCAGCTCACTGCGGGTGAAGAATCCTGCGACCTGCCGCGGCGGGTAACCGGCTGCGTCGTCCCAAAGCCAGTGCTCGTATCCGTTGGTGTAGAACACGACCGGCCGACGCCCGTACATCGCCTCGAGGGAGTCGGCGTAGAGCTTCGCCTGCTGCTGCCCGACAAGGGCGCTCTTCGTCGTGCGCTTCGCCTCGACGACCGCGAGCGGCAGCCCGTCCGCTCCCCACAGCACATAGTCGACGAACCCAACGCCCGGTCCGTTCGGCATGCTCGAGACCTCGTACTCGCGATCCCGCGCCTCGGCGAGCGGCCAGCCCGCCTCAGCCAGCAGCACGTCGATGAACAGATCGCGCGTCTCGGCTTCGGAGTAGTCGTGGTCGTCGGACGCGTGATTCGCCGCCTGCACCTCAGCCACCTGCGCGCGCAACTGCTCGATCTCCGCGGCCTGCGCCGCTGCGACCTCGTCACGCTCGGCGAGAGCCTTGGCATGGGCTTCATCCTGCGCGGCGAACTTCCCGGCGAGCCGCTGCACGTCCCCACGCGTGAGCGGCGCCGCACTGCTTGCGAGCTTTGGATCGAACGTCGCGCCGGTCGGCACGCCCTCCGGGTGCACCGAATGCCGGAACATCGCCCACACCAGCACGTGGTGCAGCTCGCGCAGTACGGCCAGCGCGATGTCGGGCCGCACTGGCTGTTGCGCGTGCACGGCCTGATTGCCAAGCTTCCGGATCAGGTTCAGCTTTTGCCGGATCCCCACCCCCGCGACCCGCGCGAAACCAGCATCGTTGATACGTGCGGCGAGGTCATCCTGATACGGGACTGGTAGGGCGAGGATCTCGTACAGGTGGCCGACGAGCACCTCAACCGCCCGGCGGCTGTAGAAGCAGGCCGACCGCGGGTCGCTCGAGAGATAGGACTCCGCGCGGGAGACGTCAGCGAACACATCCGGCCAAACGACCCGCACAAAGTCGAAGTTCGCCGTCACAGCTCGCCCCTGAACGCATGCGACTGCAGCGACTCCAGCAGTTCATCGGCAACTGCCAGATCGCGTTCGATGAGGGTTCGATGTTTTCCGATCAACTTCATTTGCACAGCGAACGCATCGATTCGGTCCTGCGGGGGTAGTGCTATCGGAACCGATTTGAGTTCGGTCGGATTGATGTTTGCCTGGTTCACTGCAGTCTTAGCGAGGCCACGGCGCACAGCTCGCCCGTGGCGACTTCCCAGGTATGCTGACACGAAATATGCGGCCAAAGGATTTACGAATCGAATGCGCACGAGGTACCCCGCAAAAGCGAGGGGCCGGGCGGTCTCAACGACGCAGCTTTTGCCGACCTTCTCAAGGCTATTGGTGCGGTTGAAGAGTAGGTCACCACGCTGCACAGTATATTTCGGGAGGTCGGTCGTCGCCAGATCGAGGTATTTCAAATCGTGCAGATCCAATCGACCGTCGTCCGTAACATTTCCCATGCGGAGCACGGGCCACTCGCCGACATTGCTCGCCTTCGCTGACGAGCCGTACTGCGTCGACTCCACCAGATCCCCGACAGAGCCAAGCGTCCATCGGTCGGACCATGAGGAGGGATCCCCAAACAGCTGCACGAAAACCGACTGCTGCAGGCCTTGAAGGTGCTCGAGCACTTGGCGACGCTTGACGCGGAGTAGGTCCGCTTGGTCGAGGATGGAGGCGATCCTACGTTGCTCCGCGAGCGGCGGCAGCGGAATCATCGACTCTTTAACGATTTTGTCGGAAACAGCTGGATAGCTCGCGCCTGTTGCCCTGCGCACCATGTCCATAACGAAGGGACGAGTTTGCACCCAGTGGAAGAGGTATCGGGCGTCGAGTCGCTCCGTCGGACGCAACACCGTGAAGCCGGTCGACCCGGTTGCTCCATCCAAACGCGCTGGGACTTGTGCAACGGCGTTCAAGTTTGGTCTGACGGTTGAAACGAGGACGTCACCGGTTTGTAGCAATTGGCGCGCCCTGCTAGGCGCCTCGGCGCCGCGGATGCGTGCAACTTTACTGATCAATTTTGTCTCGCTCGAAACTGATCCTAAATCAATGTAGGCAAATTCGTCCTGACCAAGCCTTGACGGGTTCCACGACACCACCTTGGTGGTCAACGCGTCGAGCGACGCCGTCTTCACCTGAGCATCGCCTTCAACTCGGCGAGCCCGTCCGTGATTTCTGCTTCCAGGGTCTCGACGTCGGCGATGATGTCGAGTGGCGGCCGATGTTCAACTTCGTCGTGAACGATCTCCTTGTAGCGGTTCAGGGAGAGATCGTAGCCCTTTGCGGCGATCTCTGCCCTGGGCACGGTGAATGATTGGTCGGTGCGGGCCCTGTCGCGTTCATCGGTCCTGCGGTCTGCCCAACGGGTAAGCACATCTGGTAGGTCGTTCGCCTCAATCGGGTTGCGCTTGTCATCAAGCGAGAGACCGTCGGCGTGCACGTCGTAGAACCAGACGTCATCGGTGCCGCCCGAGTTCGTTTTCGTGAAGAACAGGATCGCTGTCGACACGCCCGCGTAGGGGCGGAAGACACCGGACGGCAACTTGACGACTGCGTCGAGCTTCTGGTCCTCGACGAGCATGCGCCGCAAGGTCTTGTGCGCGGTCGATGACCCGAACAGCACGCCGTCGGGCACGATCACGGCCGCGCGGCCTCCGGGCTTCAAGAGCTTCAGGAACAGGGCGACGAAGAGCAGCTCGGTCTTCTTCGTCTTCACGATGCGCTGCAGGTCCTTTGAAGTCGACTCGTAGTCGAGCGACCCGGCAAAGGGCGGGTTGGCGAGGATCAGTGTGTACCGCTCGGCATCGTCGCTCGCGCCCTCGGAGAGGGAGTCGCGGTAGCGGATGTCGGGCGCTTCGATGCCGTGCAGGAGCATGTTCATGCTGCCGATGCGCAGCATGGTTGAGTCGAAGTCGAAACCGTGGAACATGCTCGTGTGGAAGTGCGAGCGCTGCTGGGCGTTGGTGAGCACTCCGGGGTGCTCGCGCCGCACGTACTCCGACGCGGCGACCAAGAACCCTGCGGTGCCGGCCGCGGGGTCGCAGATCTCGTCCTCTGGCTGCGGTGCCATCATGGCGACCATCAGTTCGATGATGTGGCGAGGTGTACGGAACTGGCCGTTCACGCCAGCGGACGCGATTTTCGAAAGCAGGTACTCGTAGAGGTCGCCGTTGGTGTCGCGTTCGGCCATGGGGATGTCGTCGAGCATGTCGACGACCCGCGACAGGAGAGCGGGAGTCGGGATCGTGAAGCGGGCGTCGCGCATGTGCTCGCCGTACGTCGAGCCATCACCGCCGAGAGCGCGGAGGAATGGGAATACCCCTTCTCCGACGATCCGCCACATCGTCTCAGGCTCATCGTTCTTGAACCGGCTCCACCGCAACTGCTCCTGGCCGAGCCCGTAGATCTCTCGGTCGATGCTGCCGCCGGTGACGCGCGCCTTCTTTTCCGCGAGTGTCTGGAGGTCGTCGAGCCGGCGGACGAACAGCAGGTACGTGATCTGCTCGATCACCTCCAGCGGGTTCGAGATGCCTCCGGACCAGAACGCGTCCCAGACTCGGTCGATCTTGCTCTTGAGTTCCCCGGCTATCACTGTCTCACGATATCGGCTGCTCGCGCCGTCGCCACTGCCCACGTTCGTGGCACGTTGCTGCTAGGCGAGTGGACGGTCGGGTCGGTGTCCCCTCGCGAAACGAGCAGGGCTCGCTCTAATCTGTGCAGGTGACCAGCATGCCGCTTGGAGAAGACGACTTGACGCCAGAGCACCGACGCAATCTCCTCACCGCGGCGCTGGACAAAGCGCTCAGCTTGCAGGGCGCCGTGGTCGCAGGGAACATTGCCCGTGCCCGGCAACGCAACCCGGAAGCGACTCCGCAGCAAGTCGTGCACACGCTCGAGAGCATGTATCGCACCGCCCTGGCTGGAACCGGCGCCGCCGTCGGCGCCGTCGCGGCCGCCCCCGGAGTCGGTACTGCCGCGGGACTGGCTCTCGCAGGAGGAGAGGTCCTATCTTCACTGGAACTGAGCGCGCTGTTTGCGCTCTCCGTCGCGGAAGTGCACGACGTCCGTGTCGACGAGCTTGAGCGCCGTCGCACGCTAGTTCTAGGCGTTGTCCTCGGAGGCGGCGCTTCGCAGACGATCGAGAAGGTCGCGGGGCGGACCGGACCGCACTGGGCGAAAGCCATCGTCAACGCAGTACCCGTGTCGCAACTCAAGCAGATCAATAAGGTCCTCGGCCAGAACTTTGTGACGAAATGGGGAACGAAGCAGGGCATCATCGTGCTCGGCAACGTTGTCCCGTTCGGCATTGGCGCCGTCATCGGGGGCGGCGCGAACCTGGGCATGGCCGAGTTGACGGTCCGCGCAGCTCGACGCGCTTTCGGGCCGGCACCCACCGCCTGGCCGGGCTCGTACGACACGTCGTCCGATTCCGGGGTCGATCCCATGGGCGAAGAGTGACCTGGGCGTCGAGACTCCGCCGGAACCCGTGAATTGAACGCCTGCAGAAGAGGCTTGGGCGTCTGAAGCGGCACCGTCAAGGAACCCTGACAACGACCTTCAACGAGGAACCCGAATGCAGATCGCGGAACGATTCAAACTCAGCCAGGGGTGGTGGGTGTCTAGCGAGCTCGCTCGCCGGCACAGCCACTTCAAGATCGCCGAAACGTGGCCAATGGATGGCTTCTACCATGGTCTTGAAACCTTTGACCCGCGTTCGGGCAGCTCGGTGTTCATGAACTTCAACGGCAGCATTCACCTGACGCGCGGAGACGACCGAGCCGTCGATGGCATCGGCTGGCAGGCACTCATCGAGGCTGAGGATCCCCACGAGGTGGTGAAGCTCATTGAAACCGCGGTGGGATGGACGACGGCCTCTGCCGACCCCACTACACCTCGATCTCTGACCTATCGAATCATCGCCGCCGTCCTGAGCCGCACGATCAACGACCGAATCAGACTCACTGTTGGCACGCACTGGTATGGCGCGTCGTACTTGACTCCTGAGGCGACGCCGGCGTGGGTCAGCGAGTTCGAGGGCCTCGAGTCGGCTGTACGGGCATACCCGGACGAAGCTGGCCTGCCGTTACGACACTTTTGGATGATCCGTCGGGGCGATCAGCCGTCAGCGGTGCTCGCTGACAACGCCACCCTGTACGCAGCCCACGATGGCCCGACCTCGCTGATGCCCTTGTACCGAAAGACCCGATCACTTGAGGACCCGGTCAACGTCATTCTGGGTGCCACCGCCTCCTAGCCCGGGAAGCAAGCAGGCGCAAACGATCCTTCACGCCAGAACCTGGTACTCGTAGGCCTGCCGGACGAGGCCGAGAACGTAGCTGAAGTCGGTCGTGTCGTCGAAAGCGACCTGTGTGTTACCGACTCCCCAATGCCCGATCGCGCTTACATCGCGAACCACTCGGCGTTCATCGCGGAGCGCCGTGATCGGGATGTTCAGCACGAGGAGGAGCCGTGACGCCTGTGGGACGACGTCGAGGAACGTCGTCTCCGTCCGGAAGGCCACGCGCACCTTCAGGAAATCAAGGGTCACGGAAGGATCGAACGACATGACCTCGTCGCGAAGCCGCTCGAAGTCCCTACGGCGCTCCGGCCGGAGCAGATTCGGGTGGTCTGCAATCGTGTACTGCGACTCTGTCCGGCTCTCCTGGTACGTCGCGAGCACCTCGGGCGGAAGCGCGGGCCGAGGCCAGATTCGGAGCGCCTGCTGAGCCAGCCGCACGGCGCGATTCTGGATGGCGGACTCGTCCCAGATGTCGAGCTGCCCGATGCCTTGATTGAGGCGAAGCGGGCTCTCCCTGAAGCCACCTTTCATGTCGCGCTTCTCACGGAACGGCCGGTCTGAGTATTCGGAGTTGTATCCGGTCAGTGTGAGATTGCCGAGGGTGTGCAGGTACGCCGACTGGATCTCCTGCCATTTCTCGCCGAGGTCGGCTCGCCACTCCGGACGGAGTGACTCGTTCTGCGGAAGGATGTGCTCGATTGTGTACTCGTCCGTCGGGACGGGTTCCTTCCGGCCGTGGTTCTCCAACGACCGGAAGAAGTATGAGCGCCGCTTGAAGTGATACGCGTCGAACGACTGCAGCTTCTCCTCGAACTCGGCGTCGGTCGGGAACGTCCGGTATCCCTGCAGGCGCAGGAAGTGTGCTTTGACGCTTTCAACGTAGCGGTCCTTCCGGAGGGCGCGCGCCAGGCTCTGGAACGTGGTGGTCAGCGAGTTCGTGGCCCAGCCAGTGACGGCGCGTCGCACGACGTACGAGGTCACCATGTGGACGATCTCGAGCAGCTCGTCCTTGTTGATCACCTCGAAGTCGTAGTCCGTGTATGCCTCGAGGAGGAAGGGGTAGACCACGTCCGCGCGGATCTGGACGAGATCGTCGAACGCTGCCCGTAGTGCTTTGTCGGGTTCGCGGCCGAGCGCGATGGCGCTGTACCGGCGGGAGTACTCGCGCAGCTCAAGGACGAGGACATCGATCGATTCGCCGCGCTGCATCCGAATGGCTGCGTAGTCCTTGAACGCGTCGTAGATGTCCCCGAGTCGCGGGATGCTGCCGGTGACGGTGGCGAGGTAGTGCCGTACGAAGTCATCGAACGCCGACTCGGAACCGGCGCCGGTGAAGTCAAGCTCCATTGGCCGCCAGTAACCCGTCCAAAGCCGTTCCTGCGCGTTCGTCGTCAGCCCCATCAGCACAAAGTTGCGGATGAGATCCGCCTGCGAGAGCCGCTTGCCGGTTGAGTTCATCGCCTCGAACACGAGCTGCGGGTGATCGATCCCGAGCTGCAGGTGCACGTCGACCACCTGCAACTTCGCCAACCCGCGGCACACCGTCGCCAGATCGGTGGACGACGCCCCGATCTGGGCACGGAAGAACTCGAAGTTGTCGAACACGCGGCTAGTCGACCCTGCCGCAGGCTCGGTGCCATCAATGACCGATTTCAGTGCGCCCCGATCGTCCTGGGAGAGCAGAAGTTTGTATCGCCGTTCGTCGATCTTGAACCGATTCGTGAGGTAGGAGTCGCGGATCTCCTCAGCGGAGAAGCCTTCGAGTGGTTCGCGATCCTCGGCGGCTGGGCCCTCCAGGTGGGAGACGAGCGCTGCGAGGATCAGGCTGACGGTTGTGACGCGTTGTTGACCGTCGATGATGAGGCTCGGCGCCTGGTTGGTCTGCGTGCCCGCGGCTTTCTCCACGTACACGACGGATCCCGTGAAGTGAGCTCCGAGCTCTTCGTTGCCGCCAGCCCGAAGGATGTCCTTCCAGAGCTGCTCACACTCGGCACGACCCCATGCGTACGCCCGTTGATAGATGGGGACCTCGAACTGACTCGTCACCTTGAGTAGATCGAGGAGATTCGCGTCGACAGCCTTCACGGCCTCAACCTACCGGCATCCCGCCCCCTCGCAACACCCGCTCGACCACCCCTCGAAATGTTGCGAGCCGTCAGTGCAGTTGGGACTCGGGATGAGCCTCGACGCCGCGTGGAGATCCGATCCTGCCGGTGGTGCTGCCTACGCGGCAGCTACGTCTCTTGCCGTTAGAAGGCCCTATCGTGGGCCTATGGAGTTCGACGCCGACGCCCAGCTCCTCGCTTCCGACGTCTCGTGGGCTTGGAGGAGCTTGGTCGCCGATGCGAAGGAGAACGTCCGTGTGTACACCCCGTACTTCGATTTTCTCCTCGTGCGCCTCTTAACGGGCGCTGATCTTCCGACCTCCGCCATTTGCGTCGTCACCGACTTGTCACCCCGGTCTGGTAACCAGCAGTACCGTGCGCAGCTCCTCGCGACCCGCGCTCTTCTTCGAATTGGTGTCACTGTGCGTTCGCTCGGCCGCTTACACGCGAAGGTGCTCCTCGCCGACGACCGAGTAGCGACAATCGGCTCGCAGAACTTCACCAGATACGCAACCGAAAGCCACGAGACCACTGTTGCCGGCCTGCAGCATCTCGGGAAAGGCGACTTCCTTTTGACGCTTGATGCTTGGCTTGAATCGGCGATTCCGGTCAGTGAGGAGTTCGTCGAGAGCCTCCTGACGGAACTTGATGAAGAGATGGCAGCCGCTGCCGCAGCCGATGGCCGACTAGTCGACGCATTCGATGAGCGCTGGAAAGTGTACGTACACGCACGCGAGGAGGCGGCGGAGGCGGATCGGCTGCGCGCGCAGCGCCAGCAGGAGTTGGAAGCCGCGCAGCGGGAACGCGCTCAACGTCCGCAAGCGTCGAAGGGCGTGGATCGGCGCGACAACCACGCTGACGTGGCTGCAACGCGGGACGCGTTCCGGCGTCGGCTCGGTCAGGCCGTTGCTGAGCAGCGTCAGGCGCAGCAGTCCGTCTGGGCAGCCGTTCGGCACACCGGGGGCTGGATGGGCTACAGCTCGTTCCTACCGGATGATCCGCAGGCGGACTTCACGAATTGGATCGTTCAGGGCAGTGGGGGCATCGGCACTCTGGTGTCGCTCACTCGATACCGCATGTATCCGCTTATCCTCAACCCGTCTGGGCGCATTGCATTCGCCCGGGTCGTGAAGACGCGTATCAGCTACCTCCGGTTCGCGGTCGGTCCACTGGCGATCGGTGTTTTGGGTGGCTACTCGCTTCAGGCACAGGTCGAGCTTCCGGAAACCGATACCGAAGAGGCGAACTTGCACATCACGGTGTTCCCGTTGCATCTGCCAGTCGTCGACGGTGTTCGCCTCCGAATTCAGTTTGACGGTGCCGCGGGCAGGCTTCGGGGCTGGGAGCCAGCAGGTCGCCGAACGGAGGGCGAACGTCGCTGGGACCCGTCGCCGGTGCTGAGCGCACTCGACGACCCCGACGCAGTCGACCAGCTCACAGCCCGTGTACTCGAGTCCTTCAGGTACAAGACGCTCGACGTAGGGAAGCTGAACGCGGCAGAGTTCTTTCCAGCAGGAGGGTCGCGGGTGTCGCTCCTGCAGTTTGCGGGGCTTCCTGTCCTGAGCATCGGATGATCCCCACCTGGACATCAGGGCTTCGACGACGGACGTAACGTGAGTGCAGCCACTGGTTCTAAGGCCTCAGACTCTTCGAGCTGACGACTCCGACCAGCCTGGACCTGCGGATCCCGTTCCGCCGTCCCTGTCCCGCTCTCAACGTCCACCCAACTGGCTAGGCTCCGGGCCCCTAGTCGGAGCTAGAAGACCGTAGAAGGGCTCCCGACGCGTGGGAACGCATCGCTGATTGTTGCGACTAGCGCGGTCGTGGCTGGTGCGACGGTCGGAGCAGGGGGTAGCTTGTCGCACGTCCGACCGCAACGCGCTCGGAGACGTATCACGGCGCAGCCTCCCAGAGGCGTGGAACAGAATCCCGAAACCCGTGGAACGCCCGTCGTTGCTGGGATCCGCGATCCGCGCCACCACTGGCATCCGCGAATAGACCGAACACCGTTTATCGGCGCGCCGTCCCAAAACTCGGCTCAGTTGCGGGATGTACGTCGTCGGGCGTCTCGGAAGGAGCGCGTCTTCAGCCGCAGTTCCGGCCATCGCTGGTCCGCCGTAGCGGATGCCGCGCATGCGGGGAATCGTCGCTGATTTGATGCGGCCTGGTGGTCTGGCGGGCTGACAGCAGCCCTCGGAACGACACTTCTAGGGACGAGTTTCATCGGCGCGGTCGCGTCAACGCGGCTCTACTGGTGGGTACCCGCATTCGTGTTGATCGGACCGCTGTCGATGGCGGTCACAACGGTGGCCGCTCAGGCCACCGCTCGAAGGGGAGTCCTCCGGGATGTGCAACGAGTTGAACGCGAGCGTCGCATCCGCGGCCGCGGCGGCCTCGAAGGTCGGACCATTCAGCGGACCATGCGCCAGGTACGCGCTCGCGCCCAACCGCATCAGCGTGCAGCTCCCACGGAGTCAGCCGGCGTGACCTGCACGTCGAGCGGCGCCTCCGGAGCGACGGGGTCGCCGGATGGGGAAGCCGACTGCGCCTCGAGATCAGCTCGCACAGACTCGGACACCCCGAACAACAGCGTCGCCACGAACCCCACGATGTACGCCACAACGAGCCCCGACCCGTACCCGAGCAACGCCCATCCGTACCCGGACGAGCCGTTCAGCAGCGGGATGAGCGACAGGTCCGACGCCCCGATTGCGATCGCCCCGACGGAGTGCCCGAGCTGGTCGAACAGCCCGACGACCCCGCCGCCGAACGCCCCACCGATGCACGCGGTGATGAACGGCCGCCCGAGGGGGAGCGTCACGCCGTAGATGAGAGGCTCCCCGACACCGAGGAACCCGGCCGGCAACGCACCGCGGATGGTCCGCACCAGCGAGGCGTTCGACCGGAACCGCACCCACAGCGCGATGCAGGCACCGATCTGCCCGGCACCACCCATCGCCAGCACGGGCAGCAGCACGGTCCACTCGGTCTGGTCGATCAGGGTGGTGTGGATCGGGATGAGGCCCTGGTGCATGCCGGTCATGACGAGCGGCAAGAAAAGGCCTCCGAGCACGAAGCCGGCGAAGGCTCCACCGTTGGCGAGCAGCCAGGTAGCGGCCGTCCCGATCGCGACGGAGACGACACCGGCGACGGACATCAGGATCCCGAGGGTGATCGATCCGGCGACCAGGACGGTGACGGTCGGCACGACGATGAGCGCGATGACGTCCGGCGTCACGCGCCGCATGAAGCGCTCGACGTAGGCGGCGAGGATGCCGCCGGCCAGCGCGCCGAGCACACCGCCCTGCCCGGGAGCCAGGGTCTCGCCGAACACGGTCACGTTCGCGACACCGGCCGCGACGATGATGCCGCCGACCGCACCGCCGAGGATGGGCGTGCCGCCGAACTCCTTCGCAGCGTTCATCCCGACGAACACGGCGAGCAGCGAGAGGAACCCGGACGACAGCACACCGAGGAACGGCGTCACCCCGGGCCGAGGTTCGTCAGGATGCCGTTGATCCCGGCGATGAGCCCGCAGGCGATCAGTGCGGGGATGAGCGGGATGAAGATCGCGGAGATCTTCCGGATCGCGCGCATGGTGCGGCCGTCGGAACGAGCCCGCGCTGTTGCCTTGATCGACGCGCCGCGAGCGGCGAGCTCCTCGGGTGACGCACCGGACGCACCGGATGCACCCGACGCGGCAGCGGCGCTGGATGCACCAGCCCCACCAGCCGCAGCCGACGGGGCGGCCGCGCGCAGGGCCTCCAGGTCGACGGCCACGCGGTCGACGAGACCCGGGCCGAGCACGATCTGCAGGTTCGAGCCGGCCGCCAGCGCGGCCATGACGCCGTCGGTGGACTTGAGCTCGTCGAGCGCGACCGCGTCGGTGGACACGACCTCGACGCGCAGGCGGGTCATGCAGTTCTCGACGTCGGCGATGTTCGCGGAGCCTCCGACGGAGTCGAGGATCTGCTGGGCGAGTTGCTGTGCATCGGGCATTGCTGTGCTCCTCGGGGGAAAGGAAACGGAAAAGGGGGAAAGAGCTCTACAGCACGGCGCGCAACGAGCCGGAAGCAGCGACGAGGCGCTCACGGGCCGAAGCAGCCGAGGCGCCGGTCAGGATCACGGCGATGGCGGTCTTCACCTCGCCGTCCGAGGCATCCAGCGCCGCCTGGACCTCGGGGGAGGCAGCGCCGGTGACGTCCTGCACGAGCGAGAACGCCCGCGCGACGAGCTTCGCGTTCGTCGCTCGCACGTCGACCATGCGGTTGCCGTACGTCTTGTGGCTGCGCACCATCGCGAGCGTGGTGAGCATGTTCAGCACGAGCTTCTGCGCGGTGCCCGCCTTCAGGCGGGTCGAGCCGGCGATGAACTCGGGGCCGACGACGACGTCGATGGCGATGTCCGCCTCCCGCCCCGCGGCCGAGTCGGGGTTGCACGCGACGGAGACCGACAGGGCGGACCGGCGCCGGGCCTCCAGGATGGCTGCGATCACGTAGGGCGTCCTGCCGGACGCGCTGATCCCGACGACCACGTCGTCGGCCGTCAGGCCGAGCGCGTCGAGGTCGCGGACGGCCGCTGCTTCGTCGTCCTCCGCGCCCTCGACGGCGGTTGTCAGGGCGACGTCGCCGCCGGCGATGAGCCCCACCACCTGGCTCGGATCGGTACCGAAGGTGGGCGGGCACTCGCTGGCGTCGAGGACGCCGAGCCGGCCCGGCGTGCCGGCGCCGACGTAGACGAGTCGGCCGCCGCGCGCGAACGCTGCGGCGATCGAGTCTGCCGCCAGGGCGATGGCCGGGAGGCACGGCTCCAGTGCCGCAGGCACGCTGCGGTCGCCGGCGTTCATGCGCTGGGCAGCTTCGAGCGTGGAGATCGTGTCGATGTCGTCCAGTGAGTGGTCGGTCGCCTCGGTCGTGAGGGCGGCGAGTTCGTCGCGGAGGGCGTCGTGGGTTTCGTGCGTCTGGTTCATGGTGGTGCTCAGTTCCGGTGGTGGGTGCGGACGGCGTCGCGGCTGCGGGCGAGGAGCGGCTGGGACCGCTCGTCGGTGCGCTGTGCGACGACGATGAACAGGGCGTCGACGATGGCGAGTTGGCTCATGCGGCTGCCCATCGCTGCGGGGCGGAGGGCGCTCTCGGCACCGGCGACACCGAGCAGGACGTGGTCGGCGGTGGTGGCGAGCGGAGCGGCGGCGTGGCCGGTGATCGCGATGATCGTGGAGTGCTGAGCTCGGGCTGCGTGGGCGACCTCGAGGGTCTCGACGGTGGAGCCCGAGTGGCTGACGAGCACCAGGACGTCGTGCTCACCGATGACGCTCGCGAGGGTCAGGGCGTTGTGCGGGTCGTCGGCGATCGAGCTCACGATGCCGATGCGTTCGAGCTTGAGGTGCAGGTCCCGCGCGACGATGCCGCTCGCGCCGACGCCGTACAGGACGACGCGGCGGGCTTCGCTCACGGCTGCGGCCGCGGCTTCGAGGGCGTGCGGGTCGAGCGCGGCGCGGGTGTCGGCCATCACGGCGCGGACGTCCTCGGTGACCTTCGCGATGACGGTGGCGACGTCGTCGTCGACGGCGACCCCGGCGTGGATCTCGGTGTGCTCGCGCTCGTGGATGCCGCGCTCCACGGCCCGGGTCATGCTGCGCTGCAGGCCAGCGAAGTTCGCGAAGCCGAGGTGCTGGGCGAAGCGGGAGACGGTGGCGGGGGAGACGCCCGCGCGGCCGGCGAGTTCGGCGGCGTTCGTGGTGGCTGCGGCTGCCGGGTCCTCGAGGACGGCGTCGGCGATGGCGCGCATGCTCGACGGCATCGTGGCCGACTGGGTGCGGACGAGGGCGAAGGCGTCGGCGCGCTCGACCCGGTCGGCTCGCTCGGTGATCGTCATCCCGCTATGAAAGCGTCTTTCGTGCGTGAGCGCCAGGGGTGAAAGTAAATTGCGTGTTACGGGTGGTGGGTTGGTTGCGTGGCGGTGCTCGCGCGTTCAGTGAGCAGAAAACGTCGAGTCGCCGCAGTGGACTCGACGTTTTCTGCTCACTCGATGAGCGGCGGACGCGAACCCGGGCGGTCGTGCGTCCGGCGAGTGACCGGCTCCGTCACCCCCGCCGGTACCGCGTCGCTGGCTTCCCCGGCCCGTCCGCCCGCTTCGTGTCCGTTGCGACCAGCTTCGGCAGCATCGCTCGCCGGAACGAGTCCGGCAGGAGGCGCTCGCCGAGGACCGCCTCGTGCAACTGCCGCAACTGCGACATCGTGAACGGCTCATCGAGCAGCCCGTGCGGATCCGGGGCAACGCTGTAGACGGACCGGAGTCGAACGACCGCGAACTCGAGGATGTCGTCGTGCCCGTGCACCATCCCGCGCGCCTCGATCACCGGCGTGAGTCGCACCTGGGGCTCGTCCAGGTCCAGGGCACGAGCCGGCACCACGTCGAGGTGCGCCACCGACAGCACCCACCCACGGTCGTCCCGCGCCGGATCGTCGAACACGTGCAACTGCTCCGGCGCGAGCCCCGTCACGCCCGCCTTCGTGGACAGCGACCGCAAGACGGCCGAAGCCAGCCGCTCACCCTCGTGCACGAACGTCCCCGGGAGTCGCCAGTCGCCCTCGGTGGCATCGCGGACCTGCACGACGGACAGCGGCCCGCCCGCGGGGACGGTCAGCACCGCGGTGTCCACGGCGACGGAGGGTCGCGGGTAGTCCGTCAGGCGTCGGCCGCTCGCGTCGCGGTACTCGTCGGTCATGCCGGTGAGTTTACGCACTCTTGCGCAAACGCGACGAGTGGTGCAGGATCGGTTTTACGCAATCTCGCGCAAACCTGATCCGGAGGTCCACATGACCACCCCGCAGATCCACGACCGAGCAGTCGGTGCCGTTCTCGGCTCCGCCGCCGGCGACGCCCTCGGCGCCGGGTACGAGTTCCGACCGGCAGTGCCCGAGCCGACCCCGATCACGATGACCGGCGGCGGCTCCTTCGGCTGGGCGCCGGGGGAGTGGACCGACGACACGAGCATGGCCGTTCCGATCCTCCGCACGGTCGCCCGCGGCGGCGACCCAGCGTCGGAGCCAGCCCTCGACGGCCTGGTGGCCGCCTGGGCAGCGTGGTCGGTCAACGCGCCCGACGTCGGCATCCAGACGCGCAACGTGTTGACCGGTCTGGAGGCGCGGATCGCCTCCGTCGCGCGGGCTGCGGCCCGCCAGGAGCACGAGTTCAAGGGCCGCTCCGCCGGCAACGGATCGCTCATGCGGACCGCACCGCTGGTGCTTGCATTCCTGCACGGCGACGTCGGCGAGGAGGAACGGCTCGCCTCGGCGGCTCGCGCGATCAGCGACCTGACGCACTACGAGTCCGACGCGGGGGACGCGTGCGTGCTCTGGTGCGTGGCGATCCGGCACGCGGTGCTGACCGGCGAGCTCGACCTCCTGCGTGGCATCGACCTGCTCGACCTCGACCGTCGCCGACTGTGGGTGGACCGGATCGTCACGGCTGAGCACTCGCAGCCCGTTGACTTCACGGAGTCGAACGGGTGGGTGGTGTCCGCGCTGCAGGCCGCCTACGCCGCGGTGCGCCAGAGTTCCTCGCTCGAGGACGCTCTGGTCCGCGCAGTGCGTACCGGCAACGACACCGACACCGTCGCCGCGATCGCCGGCGGGCTCGCGGGTGCGCTGTACGGCGCATCGACGCTGCCGGCCCAGTGGCGCGAACTGCTGCACGGCTGGCCGAACCTGCGGGCGGACGATCTCGTCGCGCTCAGTGAGCAGGCGCTCGCCGTCTGACCGGCCCGGCGTCGGAGGCTGCCGTGGGGGGAGCCTCCGCCGTCGGGCCGGTCGTGCTCGTGGGGCCGGCCCACCGCTCTGGAGGCGACCATGTCGGCAGCGCGTGTGGCGGGGCGGAGGCGGGTCGGGCCTCCCGGTCGTCCGCCGTCAGGCGATGCCGCGTCGCGGACGGAAGACGCCCGCGCGGACCAGCCACACGTAGAGCAGGCAGCCGATGCAGACGTCGAACACGGCGTTGAGGAACGCGGCGATCAGGGCGACGGCGGCGCCGATCGGTGCCGCGTAGGGCACGCCGAGCAGGGCGAGGAGCAGCGCCACAGCGGTGACGAACAGGCCGACCTGCTGGGCGAAGGTCGGCGGTTCGGGCGCCTCGAGCTCGGCGGGCGGGGCGAGCCTCGGCCGGACGAAGCGACGGAAGAGCGCGCCGTAGGGGTGGCGGCGGATGCCGGCGATGCCGCCGATCGCGAAGAGCACCACGATGACCGCGAGCAGGACGATGCCGACGACCCAGGTTGCGGGGATCAGCGTCAGGACGATCGTCAGGGCGAGCAGGACCGTGGTGATCGCGGCGCCGAAGCGTGGGGAGCGCGGGTCGATGCCTGCTGTGGCAGGGGCGGTGGTCATCGGGACTCCTGTGGGCCGGTGAGGACGGCGTCGAGGGCTGCGGCGAGCTCCGGTGGGCGGGGTGGGCCTCCGAAGCGGGTGCGGAC
>NZ_CACSJV010000039.1:0-34691 GCF_902706105.1 Curtobacterium sp. 18060
TAGCCGCGCGCGGTGCTCGCGGTCTGCGACGCGGTCACCGTGACGGTCGTGTCGGATCGGAGCACGAGCGAGGTCGTCCACCGCCCGTCGCACCGACCATCGCCGACCCGGGGGACGTGACGAGCAGCACCGCCCGGTTCCACGGCACCGGGACCCCGGCGCACGTCGTCCGCGTCGCGGGCCCCGCATCGACCGGTTCGGCCGGGTGCTCGGCCCAGGTGCAGGCGAACGGTTCGTGGTCGTGCCTCGGTACGGTGCGGTCGGGTCCGCAGCAGGTCTTCACGGTGCGGGACGTCACCGCACCGAGCCAGCCGCCCGCGAGCGCCCCGGCCTCCGACGTCATCGTGCCGCCGACCATCGCGTCCGACCACCCGACCAGCGGCGCGCTCTCCGGCACGGGCTTCCCCGGTTCCACGGTGGTGCTGTCGGTCTCCGGGTCGTCGACGCAGCAGTCGGCGCCGGTCGGTCCGGACGGGCGGTGGACGACCTCGCTCGTGCTCCGATCCGACACGACCGTCACGGTGACCGCGTCGCAGACCGCGAGCACCGCGCGCGGCTACCGCTCCGACCTGCGCAGCGCGTCCTCGGCCCCCGTCCGGATCACGGTCGACCGCACCGCGCCGGCGGCCCCGCGGATCACCGCACCCGACGACGGCGACCGCGTCGGTCCGCGCGCCACGGTCGTCCGTGGCACCGGCGAACCCGGTGCCGACGTGACCGTCTACGTCGACCGCGCACCCGTCTGCCGCGCCGAGGTCGCTGCGAACGGTTCCTGGTCCTGCTCCACCGTGGGGTCGCTGCTGCGGGCCGGCGGACACGACCTCACCGCGACGCAGCACGACGCCGCCGGCAACTACTCGCGATCGTCCGCTGCCGTGCAGGTCACGGTGTGGTCGACCTCGGGCACCCCGAACGGCACCCCCGGCACCTCCGGCACCGGCGGGGACGCACCGACCAACGGCACCGGCACCAACGGCACCGGCACCGGCACCACGACCGCACCGGGTGACGGCCAGAGCCCCGGCGACACGGGGACACCGGCCGGCACCGGAACCGGGAACACCGGCGGCACCGGCGACGACGGCCCCGGATCGGCGGCAGCGCCCGGTGACGGCACCGACCCGACCAGCACGAGCATCCCCGGGGCCGCGGGCTCCGGCGGCCACACCGATTGGTCGGGCCCCGCGGGCGACTGGACCGCCGAGACCGCCTACGACCGCACCGTTCCGACGATCCAGGCCGGGTTCTCGTGGCGGACCGTCCTGATCGCCACGGCCGTCGCCGCCGGGTTCCTCCTGCTCATCGCCGCGCCCCTCGCGCTCGTCGCCGCCGCTGCCCGCGGGCGCATCCGCTCGCCCTTCGCCGGACTGCTCGGGCGGAACCGCTCGCGCTCGGACCGCTCCGGGTCCGACGACGTGCTGCCGACGTGGGTGTCGATCACGGTCGCGGTGGCCGTCGCCGCCCTGTGCACACTGCTCGGCGTGGGCGTCTCGCTCGAGGCCCGCTACGTCCGCCTCGCCATCGCCGTGCTGCTCGGCACCGCGGTGCTCACGGTGGCCGTGGTGCTCGTGACCCGGTGGGCAGCCGGGCCCGACCACCGTGCGGTGGGTTTCCGGGTGTCCCCGTGGCTGGTGCTCGCGGCGCTCGTGGCGTGCGGGATCACGCGGGCCGCGGACCTCTCCCCCGCTCTGATCGTCGGAGTGGTGCTCGTGCCCTCGGGACGCCCGGACCTGGACACCGCCGCACTGCGCCTCGGCTCCGGGATCGCCGCCGGTGCCCGGAGCGCGACCTGGCGGACGGTCGCGCTGCTCGGACTCGCGGCCGCGGGCTGGGTGCTCCACAGCCTGACCGCGGGCGGGGGTTTCTGGTCCGCGTTGACGTCGGAGTTCGCCATCACCCTGTGCGTCGGCGGGGTCGGTGCCGTCGTCGCGACACTGCTGCCGTTCGCCGGGTCCGCCGGCAGTGCGCTCCTCACGGCCTCGCGTGGCCGGTACGTGGCACTGGCGGTCGTCGCGGTCGCGCTCACCGCCGCGGTCTACTCCGGTCCCTCGGGGACCCACGCGTCGCCGGTGCTGCTCGGCGCGATCGGCGCGGTCTGCGTGGCGGGCGCGATCGGGGCCTGGTTCTGGGCGCGCACCACGCGACCGGACGCGGCCGCCTGACCCGCACCGGGCCTCCCGTCCGCCGTCCCCGCGCGGCGGATACAGTGACGATCGGTGCGTGACGCGCCGTTCGACCGCCCCAGGGAGCGATGATGACCGAGACCCGATCCGACTACGACCCGACGCGGTTCCGCGAGGTGTTCGAGGGCAGCTACACGTACGCGTACGGCTTCGCGCGGAACACCCACCGCTTCGCGGACCGGCCCGCGCTGCGTGACCCGGACACAGGTCGATCGTGGACCTACGCGGAACTCGGGGACGTCGTCGACCACATCGGCGGGTGGCTCGTCCGGCACGGAGTCGGTCGCGGTTCGGTCGTGATGGTCGAGCTGTTCAACTCGCCCGAGTTCGCGATGCTCTACCTGGCGTGCCACCGCATCGGCGCGGTGTTCTCGCCGACGAACTTCCGGCTCGCGCCCGACGAGGTCGCCTTCATCATCGAGGACTCCGCGCCCGTGGTGCTGGTGCACGACGCGGTACGCGGCGACGACATCGCCCGAGCGCTCGAGACCGCGCCGCACCGTCCGGACCACATCGTCGTCGTCAGTGGCGACGACCAGGTCGCACACCACGACCACGCAGCGCACGACGACCACGCCGCACACGACGCGCGCGTCGCGTTCACCGCCCTCCTCGCCGCCGACCCCGTCACCCCCGCCGAGCTCGCGGCGACCGAGCCCCGCAGTACCTACGACGAGACCACCCGGCTCTCCACCTCCGGCACCACCGGGCGACCGAAGCCGGTGCCCCTGCCGAGCCTGGTCGAGGTGCTCAGCGCCCACGACGTCGTGATGCACTTCCCGCTCAGCCCCTTCGACAAGACGCTCAACATGTCGCCGCTGTTCCACCGTGGCGGCCTGTACTCGGGCGGCCCGAACCCGGTGTTCTACGTCGGCGCCGAGCTCACCACCCTGCGGCACTTCGACGCCGAGCGGGTGCTCGACCTGGTCGAGTCCGAGCGGCTGACGTTCCTGATCGGTGCGCCGCCGAACCTGGTGCAGCTCGCGAACGCGCAAGAGGCCCGGCCCCGCGACCTGTCGTCCCTGCACGGCATCGTCACGATGGGTGCACCGCTCGACCGCGCCGCCGCACTCCGCTACCAGGAGCTCCTGTCCCCGCGGATCTTCAACGGCTACGGAACGACCGAGACCTTCTGGAACACGTTCCTGCGTCCCGAGGACTTCCCCGACGGCGCCGGCTCCACCGGACGAGCATCGACGGACGACGACGTCGCCGTGGTGCGCGTGTACGAGGACCGCCTGGCCGACCCGAGCGACACCGTGCCGAAGGACGGCTCCGAGATCGGCGAGTTCGCGGTCCGGACCGTGAAGTCCGGCTACTCGTACCGCAACCCGGGGCTCGAGGCGGAGAAGTTCGCGAACGGCTGGTTCTACCCCGGCGACCTCGCCACGTGGGACGAGCACGAACGGGTGACGATCGTCGGCCGCAAGGACGACATGATCATCTCCGGCGGCGAGAACGTCCACCCCGTCCAGGTCGAGGCCGCACTCCAGGAGCACCCGGGCGTCGCCGACTCGATCGTCGTCGGGATCCCGGACGAGCGTTGGGGCGAGGTCGTCACGGCGTACGTGGTCCGTGCAGCGGGACGGCTACCGGACGACGACGTCGCAGCCGCCGCCGAGCTCGAGGAGTGGACGGGCTCACACCCCGGTCTCGCCCGCTACAAGCGGCCGCGGCGGTACCGCTTCGTCGACGAGCTGCCCTACAACGCGACGGGCAAGAAGGTGCACTACCTCGCCAAGGCGACGGCAGCGGAGGACCAGGCGGCGGGCCGACTGCTCGAGCCGTAGCGGGCTCTGGACGTGCGCGGCGTCGGACGGGAGGCCCGTGGCGGCCCCGCCCCGCGCCTCCCGTCCGTCAGCCGGTCGCGTCCACGGCCGTGCCTGCGTGCGTTCCTTCCCATGCCGCGTGCGGTGCTTTGCCGGATCGGGCGTACCTGGTCGAAACTTCCGACCAGGTACGCCCGATCCGGCCCGGAACGCCCACGTACCCCCGGGCCGCGCTACGTGTGGCTCGGCGCGTTCCGGGCGAACAGGCCCGGCAGCAGCCCGCCGATCTTCGTCCCGATGCACAGGCTGACGAAGGTCGCCAGGGGCGTCGCGAGGGACTCGGGGTCGAACGTGGCCACCGCCACCAGCCCGACGGTCCCGGGGACGAGCAGCAGGAACGCCGGGAAGAACGACACCGTCGCCGGGATCGCCGGCACGAGCCGCTCGAGCAGCCGTGTCGCGACGAACAACAGGGCAGCCGTCGCCCCGGTCGCGACGACGCTCCCCCACACCGGCGTCGTCCCGCTCACCAGGGCGTAGGCGGTGACCATGACCGCCACCGACACGAGCGTCAGCCGCCAGCCCGATCGGAACACCAGGCCGAGGCCGACCGCCAGGACCACGACGGCGACCCACGACACCCAGTAGGACGGCACGGACTCCCACCCGGCCAGGTCCGTGCCGACGCCGGCGACCTCGCCGACGAGCGCCGCCGAGGACGGGTCGACGTGCAGCCCGGTCAGCGCACTGCCCGAAGCGATGCCGGCCGCCATGAAGCCGAGCATGATGAGCCCCTGGACCAGCCGCGAGGACCCGGTCACGATGTCCGCGGCGGTCAGTTCGAGCAGGGCGTTCGTGATGAGGGCACCGGGGACGAACACGGCCACCGGGGCGCACACGGCGAACAGCGGGACCTGCTCGAACCCGGTACCGGCGGCGACGAGTCCGACGATGGCCGTCGACACGAAGGCGGCCAGGAACGGGATGATCGCGACGGCCTCGCGGAAGCGCCGGAGCAGCAGCCCGATGACCCCGACGAGCGCACCGACCAGGAGCGCGAGCAGGATCGCCCACCACGGGCACCGGAACACGACGGCGAGCCCGGCGGAGGTCAGCGCGTTGCCGAGGATCCACGGCAGTGCGGGCGGCGGGACGGTGCCGGCACGGATGGCCCGGACCCGCGCGGGGATCTCGGCGAGGGCGATGGACCCGCTCTCCAACCCGAGCACGACCCGGTTCGCCCGTGCAGCCTGCCGCGACGACAGCTCGACGCCCTCGGCGTTCACGATCGTCGCCGCACCGGTCGAGACCTCGCTCACCATCACCAGTGCTGGCAGCACCCCGATCGCCAGGGTCGGACCGACCCCGGCGGCGTCGCGGGCCTTCTCGAGCGCCGAGCGGACGTCGGTGACGGAGCTGCCCGCGTCGAGCAGCAGTGCACCGAGCGTGCCGAGGAGCATGCCGACGGGGACGGTCTCGCCGTCGACGACCTCGACGTGGGCCTCGGGCCGACGGAGGGCGTTCTGCAGGTTCGCGAGTGCGCTTCCGAGTCCGACCACGCAGGCGATGTTAGCGATCGAGCGTGGCCTCGATGACCACGTTGTCGACCGAGGCGGAACCGTCCGGCCGCTGCAGGCACGTGATGAGCAGGAGCCGGCCGGGCTCGTCCGCCCAGACGTCGGCATCGGCGGCCACGGTCGCCTTCGTGATCCGCTCGGAACCGGTCACCGTCCACCGCGCGTCGCCGATCCGGACGCGGCTGCCGACCGCGACCTCGGAGCGTTGCCCGTCGACGTCGATGAGCAGGTTGCCCGGGCCGATCGCACCGTTCCGCAGCGAGTGCATGACGACGAACACGGTGCCGTCCGCGCGGTCCGTCAGCGGGACCCCCAGGTTGCGGACCCGGTAGGCCTCACTGAACCCCGGCGGCGTGATCTGACCGTCGACGGCGTCCAGTTCGCCGAGCGGCACCTCGAGCCCGACCGACGGCACCACGAGCTGGACGCCGGTGTCGGCGACCGCGTTCGAGGCAGACGCCGCCGTCCCCGACTCGCCCGGGTCGAGCGTGACCTGCTTGCCGTCGAGCGACGTGCCGGTGATCGCCGTCGGCGAGGCCGCTCCGGTGGTCGCGGTGACCACACCGACCACGCCGACGACGAGGGACGCCGCGGCGAGCACGGCGATCGTCCAGAGCAGCGCGGTGCGCGGTCGGGTGGGTGGGGCGGTCATCTTCCGTTCCGGGGTGGTGACGGACGTGTCGGACGGGAGGCGCGCCTCCCGTCCGACACCTGGGTGCCGGGATCCGCGTGGCGGGGTCGACCGCCCCGCGGATCCCGGTGCGTCAGTCCTGCTGGGTGACGCGGCGGCGGTACGCGATGAACGCGACCGAGCCGAGGGCGACGACGCCGAAGGCCGACAGCCCGATCCACGGCAGGGCCGAGGTGCCGGAGACGGTGCCTCCGGTGTTCACGGCTGCGCCGGTGGTGACGGCCGTGGTGGTGTCGATCGGGTCGACGACGACGGTGCCGTCCGCGGTGACCGTGATGGCGAGCGAGACCACGGCGGTGCCGTCCGAGGACTCCACCGCGATGGTGTGCGCTCCGGCCGGGGTTCCCGTGGGGATCACGACCGAGGTCGCGAAGGCCCCGTCGGCGTCCGTGGTCACGGTGCCGAGGACGACGGGGTCGCTGTGCAGGACGATCGAGTACTCCGTCGCTGCCGGCAGGCCCTCGGCGCGCAGCGGCACCGAGTCGCCGACCGTGAAGGTGGTGGTGCCACCGGTGCTGATCGACGGGGCCGGGGTGGTCGGCCCGGTGGTGGGCTCCGTGGTCGGGCCGGTGGTCGGGCCGGTCGTGGGCTCCGGGGTGCCGGGCTCGCTCGGCTCGGTGGTCGGCTCCGGGGTGCCCGGCTCGCTCGGCTCGGTCGTCGGCTCCGGGGTGCCCGGCTCGCTCGGCTCGGTCGTCGGCTCCGGGGTGCCCGGCTCGCTCGGCTCGGTCGGCTCGGGCGTGGGTGCCTCGGCTGCCGTGTAGGCGATCGAGATCGGCTGCGGCTTCTTGGCCGCGGCGTCGTTCGCGCCGGACGTGTACCAGTACGAGCTCTGACCGGTCTCGTTCTGGAAGTCGACGAAGTCCGCCGGCCACGAACCCCAGTCGGCGTTCGTCTTGTTCAGGCTCGTCGCCGACGCGGGCTCGACACCCTGCCAGTCCGGGCTCACGGTGATGCCCGAGCTCGTGACGTCGACGTCGGTGAGGGTCGCGAGGTGCACGGTGCGCGGCGTCAGCGGCGCCCAGCTGCCCCCGTCGCGCGAGGCCGCGTAGCCCGAGACCGTCGCCGTGAGCTCACCCGTGCCGTCCGCTGCGACGTGCAGTTCCGGGTCCTCGGCGGACCAGTAGGTCAGGCCGCCGTAGAACGCGACCGTGAAGCCGCCGTCCCACGCGATGTCCGCGGTGCCGGCTGCGGCGTCCACGGTGCCCGTACCCGCGGCGAGCGTCAGGACGCCGGCGGTCGTGGTGCCCGGGCGGACCGTGGTGCCGTCGCCGGTCTGGCACTTCGTGGCGAAGGTCGGGGTCGAGGTGCCGCCCGCGGCCTTCGGGTAGGCGATCGAGACGTTGCCGGCCGAAGCGGCGTAGCCGGGCGACGGGTTGGTCGTGGTCCACGGAGCCGAGGAGCCCGAGTTGCCGGCGACCCCGGCGGACAGGAAGTTGCAGCCGCCGAAGTAGGCGCCGGCGTTGGCCTCGTTGCTGAGGCTCCAGGACAGCGACGCGTCGGTGACGTCGGCGGAGGCGGCGTTCGCGGGGGCGGCGCCGAGCGCGGCGGCCGCGGCGATCGTCGCGCCGAGGGCGACGGCGGTCGCGCCGGCGGCCAGACGCCGGGCGCGAGGAGAGGACAGGTGCATTCGGGTGGTCTCCAAGTTTGGGTAGCCTTACCTAACTCCCTGAGCATAGGGAGGGGAGTTAGGTTAGGCAACCCTAAGTTGGATTCGGCCGGACATGTTCGTGCGCGGACCTGGTTCGCGCACGTCAAAGCGACAGTTGTCCGCACGGACGCGCCGTCCTGCCCGCGAAAGCGACAGTGTGCCGCGAACGGTTGACGGCACGACGTCGCTTTCGCGGGACGCACGCGTGTGACGGACGGGAGGCGCGGTGCGGGCGCGCTACGGGCCTCCCGGCCGGGCTGGGGTCGGTTCACACCCGCCGAAGCGACAGATGCACCCGCGGTCGCGCCGTCTTGCCCGCCAGGGCGACGTTGTGCCGCGAGCGGTTGACGGCAGACTGTCGCTTTCGCGGAACGCACACTGGTACCCCCGGTGGGACTCGAACCCACAACTCGGCGATTTTAAGTCGCATGCCTCTACCGATTGGGCCACGGGGGCGGGCCGCAACAGCCTACCGATGCGCGAGAGGCGGCCACCCCGAAGGGTGACCGCCTCTCGTGGACTGCTGCAGGGACTACTTGGCGTCGGCCGGGGCCTTCACGGGCTCGGCCTCGTTCGAGACGTCCTTGGCGGGCTCGCCGTACGCCGGGCCGGCGGCACCAGCGGGCTTGCCCTCTTCCGGAGCCGGAGCGGCGGCCGGAGCTGCCGGGGCCTCGGCCGCGGGCTTCGGACGGGACGCGAAGGCCTCGAACGCAGCGCGCGGGGTCTCACGGTCGTCGAGCGACGCGATGTCGCGGCCCAGGAAGAAGCCACCGACCCAGTCGCCGATGACGCGCCACTTGCGCTCCCACGACGGCATCGCCATGCCGTGGTAGCCGCGGTGCGCGCCCCACGCCAGGAAGCCCTTCATGGCGAACTTGCCGGACTGGAACACGCCGATGCCGAGACCGAGGCCCGCGACGGCGCCGAGGTTCTCGTGCTTGTAGTCGGTCGTGGCCTCGCCACGGATGGTCGCGACCAGGTTCTTCGCGAGCTGCTTCGCCTGACGGACGGCGTGCTGGGCGTTCGGCACGCAGAAGCCGCCGACGCCACCACCGGTGAGGTCCGGCACGGCTGCGACGTCGCCACAGGCCCATGCGTCCGCGATCACGCCGTTGTCGTCGACGACGCGCAGGTCGGGCTGCACGCGGATGCGACCGCGCTGCTCGAGCGGGAAGTCGGTGCCCTTGACCATCGGGTTCGCCATGACACCGGCGGTCCAGATGATGAGGTCGGACTCGATCTTCTCGATCGCGCCGTCGCTCGTCTTGAGCTCGCAGACGCCACCGACGGCCGAGGCCAGCTGGGTCTCGAGGTGCACGTTCGCACCGCGCTGCGCCAGGTTCTTGAGCACCCAGTGCGAGGTCTCGAGCGAGACCTCGGGCATGATGCGGCCCATCGCCTCGACCAGGTGGAAGCGCGTCTCGTCGAAGGAGAGCTGCGGGTAGCTCTTCAGCAGGTCGGTGACGAAGGAGCGGAGCTCGGCGAACACCTCGATGCCGGCGAAGCCACCACCGACGACGACGACGGTCAGCAGGCGGTCACGCTCGGGACCGGCCGGCAGGTTCGCCGCCTTGTGGAAGTTCGTGAGGATCTTGTCGCGGATCGCCGCGGCTTCCTCGATCGTCTTGAGGCCGATGGCCTCGTCCGCGACACCCGGGATCGGGAACGTGCGGGACACCGCGCCGGCGGTCATGACGATCTGGTCGTAGGACTCCTCCCACGCCTCGCCCTCGGTCGGCGTGATCGTGGCGGTCTTCGTCGCGTGGTCGACCTTGGTGACCTTCGCGGTGACGACGCGGGTGTTCTTGAGGTGGCGGCGGTGCGAGACGACCGCGTGACGCGGCTCGATCGAACCGGCAGCGACCTCGGGCAGGAACGGCTGGTACGTCATGTACGGCAGCGGGTCCACCATGACGACCTCGGATTCGCCCTGGCGAAGGTGCTTCTCGAGCTTCCATGCGGTGTAGAAACCGGCGTAACCGCCGCCGACGACGAGGATCTTGGGCACGGGGGATGATCTCCTTGGATGGGGGTTTCGGAGTCGAGTCAGACTTCGCCGCCACCCGCCCCGACTCCAGCGTCTGCACCGTCATCATACGCCCGGCACTCACACCGGGAGGGCGACCAGTCCGCGCGCTCGAGCGCGAGGTCACCGATGGGGTTGACGCCGGGTCCGGCGGCGAGGGCGTGACCGACGAGGGCGTGCAGGCACTTCACACGGGTGGGCATGCCACCGGCGCTGATGCCGACGATCTCGTCGACGTGCTCGATCGATTCGCGATCGGCCAGGTAGGACTCGTGAGCCGCGAGGTACGCGGCCGCGGTGGTGTCGTCCTCGAGCAGTGCTGCCAGCTCCGGCATCACCTGGTTGGCCTCGAGGGTGCTGACCGCGGCGGTGGCCGCGGGGTGGCACAGGTAGTAGAACGTCGGGAACGGGGTGCCGTTCGACAGTCGGGGCTTCGTGGAGACGACCGTGGGGTTGCCACAGACGCACCGTGCCGCGATCCCGATGACGTCGCGTGCCGGTCGGCCGAGCTGCGCCGACACGACCTGGACGTCGCGGTCGGAGGGCGGGTCGAAGGGAGGGGTCGTCACGGGAACGTGAGCCTACCGGAGACCCGGTACCCCGCGCACCGTCGTGCCGGACGGGTCCGGCTCGGAGCTACTTGCTCTCGCCGGTACCCGAGACGTCCGGGGCCACGAGGTCGGCGGCGGTCTCGTCGGTGAGCCCGGACTGCAGCACGGAGGACAGCATCGCCTGCACCCAGTCCACCTTCGGCGTCTGGACCTTCGTGCTGACGGGCGTGCCGGAGTCCGTCGTCGGCGTGGTCTCGGCCTTCCGGTCCTCGGCGCCCATCACGAGGTAGCTCTCCTCGCCCGGGTACACGTAGAGCAGGCGGTCGCGCGCCTGCGCCTCGATGTACGCGGGGTCGTCCCAGCGGGCGACGTCCTTCTTCTTCTGCGTGACGTCGGCCTTCTGGCTCGCGACCTCACGCTGCTGCTGGGCGATCTGCTCCTGCTGCTGGATGAGCGTGCGGAGGGACGGCGCGAGCACGACGACGAAGAGCACGATGATCGCGAGCATCAGCAGGCTGAACCCGGAGAAGTGGATCGAGCGGTACCAGGGCTGCGCCGACGTGCTGCCGTCGGGCATCGCCACGGGGACGCGGCGGACGCGGGGCTTCTGGCTGGGCACGTCCCGACGATAACCCCACCGACGCGGTGGGAGCGCCCGGCACGCGGCCGTTCGGTGGCCTCTCAGCGACTCGCGTCGTCCGATCGATGCTGCCGGGAGGCGCGGGTCCGGCCCGCCAACCCGTCCCGTACCGGGAGCGGTCACGACCCACCGCCCGGCGCGCGTCCGGCGGTCACGTCCTGTCGGCCAGGCCCGGCCCAGCCGACGACTCGTGACCACTCGACGCAGCGCGCGCGGCACGTCCTGACCGCTCAGCAACTCGGGGCCGCGCACACGACGAGACGCCGCCCTCTCGGAGGAGGACGGCGTCTCGGTGGTGCCGGTGCTGCTGGCCGAGCTGCTTACAGTGACTTGGCGCGCGGGAAGGCCGAGCGACCGGCGTACACCGCGGCGTCGCCGAGCTCTTCCTCGATGCGGAGCAGCTGGTTGTACTTCGCGACGCGGTCCGAACGAGCCGGTGCACCGGTCTTGATCTGACCACCGTCGACCGCGACCGCGATGTCCGCGATCGTGGTGTCTTCGGTCTCACCGGAGCGGTGCGACAGGATCGAGGTGAGGCCGTGACGGTGCGCGAGCGAGACCGCGTCGAGGGTCTCGGTGAGCGTGCCGATCTGGTTGACCTTCACCAGGATCGAGTTCGCGGCCTTCTCGTCGATGCCCCGCTGCAGACGCTTCGGGTTGGTGACGAACAGGTCGTCGCCGACGATCTGGACCTTGTCGCCGAGCTCGGCGGTCAGGTGCGACCAGCCTTCCCAGTCATCCTCGGCCAGCGGGTCCTCGATCGTGACGAGCGGGTAGTTCGCGACGAGGTCGGCGAAGTACGCGGTGAACTCCTGGCTCGAGAGCTGCTTGCCCTCGAACGAGTACTTGCCGTCGTGGAAGAACTCGGTGGACGCGACGTCGAGGCCGACGGCGATGTCCTTGCCCGGGGTGTAGCCGGCCTTCTCGATCGCGGTCAGCAGGAAGTCGAGCGCAGCACGGTTCGACGCGAGCTCCGGCGCGAAGCCGCCCTCGTCGCCGAGGCCGGTCGCGAGGCCCTGCTTCTTCAGCTCGCCCTTGAGGGCGTGGTAAGTCTCGACGCCCCAACGGAGCGCCTCGGAGAACGACTCGGCGCCGTAGGGCACGAGGAAGAACTCCTGGATGTCGACGTTGGTGTCCGCGTGGGCACCGCCGTTGACGACGTTCATCAGCGGAACGGGCAGCGTGTGCGCGTTCGGGCCGCCGAGGTAGCGGAACAGCGGCAGGTCAGCCGAGTCGGCAGCGGCACGGGCCACGGCGAGCGAGGCACCGAGGATCGAGTTCGCGCCGAGGCGGGACTTGTTCTCGGTTCCGTCGAGCTCGATGAGCGCGGCGTCGACGAGGCGCTGGTCGGTGGCGTCGAAGCCCTCGAGCGCCGGGCCGATCTCGTCGAGGACGGCGTCGACGGCCTTGAGCACGCCCTTGCCGCCGTAGCGCGAGGCATCGCCGTCGCGGAGTTCGTACGCCTCGAACGCGCCGGTGGAGGCACCGGAGGGGACGAGCGCGCGGGACACGACGCCGTCGTCGAGGAGGACCTCGACCTCGACCGTCGGGTTGCCTCGGGAATCGAGGACTTCGCGTGCGCCTACGGCATCGATCAGGGCCACGGGGTACTCCCTACACATTGGTTGTGGTGTTTGCGGGACCGATCCTAGCGAGCCGAGGTGAACACGACGTCGACCGTGACGCCCGGTGTGGACAACTCAGTCGAGCGGGCGGAACTCCACACCCTCGAGCGACGTCGTGTCGGCGCCGACGGTCGCGAAGGCGGAGAACCCCTGCGCGGCCAGACCGGCGAGCAGGTTCTTCGTGTTCTTGGTGCGCCGTTCGAGCCGCACGCGCCGGTGCGATGCGAGCGCCTCGGTCTTGAGGGCCGCGAGCCGGACCGGGTCGACGTCCTTGTCGTAGACGAGCACCACGGCGTCCGACTCGGCGGACTCCGGGAGTGTCACGAGGTCGACCAGGCGCTCGAAGCCCAGCGAGAAGCCGACCGCGGGGACGTCCTGCCCGAGGAACCGACCGATCATGCCGTCGTACCGACCGCCGCCGCCCAGGCTGTAGCCGAAGTCGGGGTGCGCGACCTCGAAGATCGTGCCGGTGTAGTAGCCCATGCCGCGCACGAGCGTCGGGTCGAAGCGCAGGTCGACACCGGGCAGCGCTTCCCGCAGGCGCAGCAGGTCGGCGAACGCCTCGGCGTCGAGCCACGCAGCACCCTCGACCGAGGTCCAGTCCGCGGCCTCGAGCGCACGGATGGTGTCCTCGAGCCCCGGCAGCTCCTGTCCGACGGTGCTGCGGAGCTCGGCGGCGACGCCGTCCGGGCCGATCTTGTCGAGCTTGTCGACCGTGATGAGTGCGCGGTCGGCGGCAGCGGGGTCCGCGATGCCCCACGACGCCAGCAGGGTCAGCAGGATCCGCCGGTCGTTGATGCGGATCGTGGTGCCGGTCACCCCGAGCGCGTCGAGCGCTGCGGTCGTGGCGCGGATGAGCTCGATCTCGGCCAGCTGCCCGGGCTCCCCCAGGATGTCGATGTCGCACTGCACGAACTGGCGGTAGCGCCCCTTCTGCGGACGCTCGGCGCGCCAGACCGGCGCGATCTGCACCGATCGGAACACCGAGGGCAGCTCGGCGCGGTGCGAGGCGTAGAACCGGGCGAGCGGCACGGTCAGGTCGAACCGGAGCCCGAGGTCAGCGAGGTCGAGCGGCGCCTGGGCAGCCTGCAGGTCCTCGGTGCTGAGCCCGCGCTTCATGACCGCGAACGCCAGCTTCTCGTTGTCGCCGCCGAGCCCGGAGTGCAGCCGTGCGGCGTCCTCGACCACGGGGGTCTCGATCTCGTCGAACCCGTGCCGCGAGTAGACGTCGCGGACGACACCGAGCACGTGCTCGCGTCGGGCCTTGTCCGCCGGGAGGAAGTCGCGCATGCCACGGGGTGCCGTCACGGTCGTCGCCATGGCGTCCAGTCTGGCAGATGCACACTGCCGGCTTGCGCGGCATGCGTTGCACTGGCATACTGGATGCAGAACCTCGGTTCGGAGCGTGCCTGATCCACTCTCCGGACCGATCGCGTGGGCACCGTGCTGCAGTGTGCCCCGCGACCCGAGCGGGTTCTGCGTGCACACCTCTCCCTGGGGGTGTGCCCACCCGCTCACGGGCGCCCTCCTTTTTCGGGTTAGGAGGGCGCCCTTCTCTTTTCCCGCGCACACTCCCTGCGGCTCCCCGAGCACTCATTCCGCGGCGCGGCCGGCTTCCTCGAGCGCAGCGACCGCCACGCGGAGACTCGCGACCGGGTCGATCCCGTCCCGCACCGCTCCGGCGACGTCTTCCAGCATCGCGATCCCCCACGCCGGGTCCACCGCCCCCGCACCGTCGGCCGGCGTCGGTGCCGGCGACCCGACCGATGCCCGAGCGGTCCCCGTTCCGGGTGCCGCAGTTGACGTGGCGGACGCGCCGCGGGCCTCCCGGTCAGCGACCGAGCCGAACGCGGCGGACGCGGCAGACGCGGCAGACTCGACGGACTCGACGGACTCGACGGACGCGACGGGCGCGGTGGCCACGACCGACGCGACGGCCGTGTCGGCAGCACCGTGCTCCTCCAGGCGCTCCAGCAGCTTGACGGCCCGCTCCAGTGGCGGCATCGCACGCGGGACGCCGTCGAGGGCGCTCGTCCGGGCCGACTTCTCCGCCGCCTTCGCCGCGCGCCACACCCGGACCACGTCGTCGACGGTGTCCGCGGTCTCGTCGCCGAACACGTGCGGGTGTCGACGGACCATCTTGTCGCGGACCCCGGCGGCGACGTCCTCCAGGGTGAACTCCCCCGCGCGTTCGGCGATCCCGGCGTGCAGGACGACTTGGTACAGCACGTCGCCGAGCTCCTCGCGGACGTCGTCCGGGTCGCCGTCGTCGATGGCGTCGACGAGTTCGTAGGACTCCTCGACCGCGTAGCGCGCGAGCGTGGCGTGGGTCTGCGCACGGTTCCAGACGCAGCCCCCGTCCTCGGCGAGCAAACGGTCGACGACGGTGACGAGGTCCGGTACGGCGGTCATCGCGCCATCGTCTCACCGACGTATGCTGGTCGCGGTGTGTCGGGAAGTCTGGTCGACGGACTACCACCCGACCCCTCGAGACGGAGATCCATGTCGTCCCTCGTCCGCTCCCCCCGCTTCAGCGCCATCGCGCTCCTGACCGCCGCCGTGCTCGGCCTGGTCGTCGCGAACTCTCCGGTCGGCCCTGGCCTCGAACGGCTGCTCGACGCGCACCTGCCGCTCGGTGCCGTCGGCCTCGACCTGTCGATCGCGCACTGGATCAGCGACGGCCTGCTGGCGGTGTTCTTCCTGCTCGTCGCGATCGAGCTGAAGCAGGAGCTCGTCGACGGTGAGCTGTCGAACCCCAAGACCGCGATCATCCCCGCCATCGCGGCGGTCGGCGGCGTGCTCGTGCCGGCGGGCATCTTCCTGCTCGTCACCGCGGGCACGCAGTACACGCACGGCTGGCCGATCCCGACGGCGACCGACATCGCGTTCGCCCTCGGTGTCCTGGCGATGTTCGGTCGCGGACTGCCGAGCGGCATCCGGGTGTTCCTGCTGGCACTCGCCGTGCTCGACGACCTCATCGCGATCATCATCATCGCCGTCGTGTTCGCGCACGACACCGACTTCCTGGCCCTCGCCGGTGCCGTCGTCACGCTCGCGGTGTTCTGGCTGCTCGGCCGGATGCTCCGTCCGGGGCGCAACGGGCAGACGCTGCTCATCGTGGCGATGGTCGTGGTCGGGCTCCTCACGTGGTGGCTCGTCTACCACTCCGGCGTGCACGCCACGATCGCCGGCGTCGCGCTCGGGCTCGTGCTCCCTCGCCGTCCGGGCCACACCCTGCACGAGAACGTCGAGCCGTGGTCGAACGCGATCGTGCTGCCGGTGTTCGCGTTCGTCTCGGCCGCGGTGGTCATCCCCGCCGTCGGCATCAGCGAGCTCTCGCCCACGTTCTGGGCCGTCGTCATCGCGCTGCCGGTCGGCAAGGTCATCGGCATCACGCTGTTCGGCGTCGTGGCCACACGGCTCTTCCGTTCGCCAGGACGGTCGTCGTTGTCGTTCTTCTCGATCATCACCGTCGGGGTGCTCGGCGGGATCGGCTTCACGGTCTCGCTGCTCATGAACGAGCTCGCGTTCGCCCGGAGCGAGGAGATCCTCGACGAGGGCGTGCTCGCCGTGCTCGTCGGCTCGGGCATCGCGATCGTCGCGTCGGCGGTCGTGGTCACGCTGCGGGCCCGGGCGTACCGCGGGCGGCGCGAGCTGTCCGAGGCCGAGGCGACCGAGTAGCGGGGCGCGGTTCCGGGCGCGCACCACTTTTGCGACGATCCACGCGTCGATCGACGCGTGGATCGTCGCGAACAGCGTGTTCGCGGTGGACGCGCCCACGAGCGGACGGGAGGCACGGTGCCAGCCCGCACCGTGCCTCCCGTCCGTCGCCGCTCGCGACCACTGCACCCTTTACGCGGCCGACGCCTCCGCCGGCGTCGTCGCGCCGTACACGGCGGTGAGGATGCTCTCCACCCACTGGATCAGGGCGTCGTCCGGCAGCGCCTGGTCGTGCGGCCGCGGCATCGGGATGCTCGCCGCGTTCTGCTGCGGGAACCACTTCGCGCCCGGGAACATCCGCTTGAGCCGCACCTGCGACGAGTCGGCGAGCTCCTTGCCCGCCACGCGCAGGTTCGAGCCCATGACGACCACGTCGGACAGGCCGACCTGCTGCGCCATCCGACGCAGGCGGGAGACCTCGACCAGCGTCTGCACGGCCTGCGGCGGCTGCCCGTAGCGGTCGGTGAGCTCGTCGAGCACCATGTCGATGGCGTCCTGCTGGGCCGTCGGAGCCGAGGCCGCTGACAGCTTCTGGTACGCCTCGAGCCGGAGCCGCTCGGACTCGACGTAGTCCTCGGGGATGTGCGCGTCGACCGGGATCTCGAGTCGGAGCTCGGTCTGCCCCTCGGCCACGTCTCCGCGGAACTGCGAGACGGCTTCGCCGATCATCCGGAGGTACAGGTCGAACCCGACGCCCGCGATGTGCCCGGACTGCTCGCCGCCGAGCAGGTTGCCGGCGCCGCGGATCTCGAGGTCCTTCATGGCGACCTGCATGCCCGCGCCGAGCTCGTTGTTCGCCGCGATGGTCTCGAGGCGGTCCTGTGCGGTCTCGGACAGGGGCTTCTCGGAGTCGTACAGGAAGTACGCGTACCCGCGCTCGCGCCCTCGGCCGACACGACCGCGCAGCTGGTGGAGCTGCGACAGCCCGTACTTGTCGGCCTTGTCGATGATCAGCGTGTTCGCGTTCGCGATGTCGAGGCCGGTCTCGATGATCGTCGTCGACACGAGGACGTCGAACCGGCGCTCCCAGAAGTCGACCATGACCTGCTCGAGGGTGCTCTCTGACATCTGCCCGTGTGCCACGGCGATGCGGGCGTCCGGCACGATCTCGGCCAGGTGCGCGGCGACGCCCTGGATGTCCCGCACGCGGTTGTGCACGTAGAACACCTGGCCCTCGCGCAGCAGCTCGCGGCGGATCGCGGCGGCCACCTGCAGGTCGGACTGCGGCCCGACGAAGGTCAGGATGGGGTGGCGGTCCTCGGGTGGGGTGGCGAGGGTCGACATCTCGCGGATCCCGGTGACCGCCATCTCGAGCGAGCGTGGGATCGGGGTCGCCGACATCGCCAGGACGTCGACGTTCGTCTTGAACTTCTTCAGCTGGTCCTTGTGCTCGACACCGAACCGCTGCTCCTCGTCGATGATGACGAGCCCGACGTCCTTGAAGGTGATGCCCTGCGACAGGATCCGGTGGGTCGCGATGACGATGTCGACGGTGCCGTCGGCGAGCCCGGCGATGGTCTCCTTCGACTCCTTCTCGGACTGGAACCGGCTCAGGGCGCGCAGGTGCACGGGGAACCCGGCGAAGCGCTCCTGGAACGTCTCCATGTGCTGGCGGACGAGCAACGTCGTCGGCACGAGCATGACGACCTGCTTGCCGTCCTGCACCGCCTTGAACGCGGCGCGGATCGCGACCTCGGTCTTGCCGTAGCCGACGTCGCCCGAGAGCAGGCGGTCCATCGGGATGGGCCGCTCCATGTCCCGCTTGATCTCGTCGATCGTGGTGAGCTGGTCGGCCGTCTCGGCGAACGGGAACGCCTCTTCCAGCTCGCGCTGCCACGGGGTGTCCGGGCCGAACGCGTGCCCCTTCGACGCCATCCGCGCCGAGTACAGCTTCACCAGGTCGACGGCGATGTCGCGGACGGCCTTGCGGGCCTTCGACTTGGCGGCGGACCAGTCCGAACCGCCCATCTTCGACAGGGTCGGTGACTCGCCACCGACGTACCGCGAGAGCTGGTCGAGCTGGTCGGTCGGGACGAAGAGCTTGTCGCCGGGGTAGTTCCGCTTCGACGGCGCGTACTCGAGCACGAGGTACTCGCGCTGCGTCTTCACCGCGTTGCGGCCGCCGGAGCTGACCTCGCGGCTCACCAGTTCCACGAACTTGCCGATGCCGTGGGTCGCGTGCACGACGACGTCGCCCGGCTTGAGCTGCAGCGGGTCGACCACGTTCTTGCGACGGCTGGCGAGCTTCTTGACGGTGCGCGCGCCCTGCTGGACGCTCCGGCCGTAGAACTCCGCTTCGCTGAGCACGACGATGCGCGGATCCGGGATGGCGAAGCCGTGCTCGACGGTGGCCGTCGTGACGATGGCGACACCCGGTTCGGGAGGCGCGGGCAGGGCTTCGGCACGGGCTGCGACCCCGGCGTCGGCGAGGACCTGCACCGCCCGCTCGACCAGACCCTGGCCCTGGGCGGTCACCACGACCGCCCACCCGTCATCGGTGAGCGCCTTGACGTGCGCGATCGCGCCGTCGGCACTGCCCGCGAAGCTCGGTACTGCCTCGGCTCGGACGCGGATGTACTCCCCCGCCTCGGCTGCTGCCTCGGCGTCGGTGAGCACGCGCGCGGTGTCGCCTTCGTCGAGACCGGAGTCGAACGGTGACACCGTCCACCAGGTGCGCTGCCCACGGGTGTTCTTGAGCTGCTGCACCGTCAGGAAGTTGCCGGCGTCGAGGTCGATCGGTGCCTGGGCCCCGGCGACCGCGGCGCTCCACGCGGCCTGCAGGAACTCGGTGTTCGTCTCGGCCAGGCTGTTCGCGCGACCGTTCACCCGCTCGGGCGAGAACACCGCGATGGTGGCGTCCTCGGGCAAGTACGACGTCATCGGGACGAGGTCCTGCACGAGCGCGGGGGCGAGGGACTCCATGCCCTCGACCGGGATCCCCTCGGCGATCTTCGCGAGCATCTGGGACAGGTTCGGGAACTCGTGGAGCATCTCGCGCGCCCGCTGCCGGACGTCGTCGCTGAGCAGGAGTTCGCTCGAGGCGGTGAGTTCGACCGAGCCGAGGTCGTCCTCGGTCGTGCGCTGGTCGGCGACCGAGAACGCCTTGACGGCCTCGATCTCGTCGCCGAAGAAGTCGACGCGGACGGGGTGGTCCGCGGTGGGCGGGAAGACGTCGAGGATGCCGCCGCGCACCGCGAACTCACCGCGCCGCGTGACGAGGTCGACGCGGGCGTAGGCCATGTCGACCAGCTTCGCGGCGATGGCGGCCAGGTCGTTGCCGCGCGAGTCGGTGCGCAGCACGACGGGTGCGAGCGAGGTCAGGTTGGCGGCGATCGGCTGCAGCGCTGCGCGGACGCTCGCCACGACGATGGTGGTGCGGCGGTCGGCAGCGTCGGCAGCGGACCAGGACGCGAGCCTGCGGAGCGTCGCGATGCGGGTGCCGACGGTCTGGGCACTCGGGCTGAGGCGTTCGTGCGGCAGGGTCTCCCACGCCGGGAACTCGAGGACGTCGGCGTCGGGGACGTAGCTGCCGAGGGCGTCGCGGACCGCTTCGGCTTCACGCCCCGTCGCGGTGATGACGAGCACGCACTGCGGCCCGTTCCGCTCGGCGAGCAGCGCCCCGAGCAGTGGGACCCGCAGGCCGTCGACGACCGAGAAGTCGGCGTCACGAGGCGCGGCGCGGAGCACGCGATCGAACGCGGAGGCGCGCGAGAGCGCAGGGATGATGCCCGAGATCGTCACTCAGGAGATGGTACCGGCCCCCACCGACACCGCCCGCGTGGTGCGCGACGGGCGAACACGGCCGGGATCGACCAGCGCGGTCAGGACGGTGCGTGCACCCGCTGCTGCGCGGCGACGAGTCCGACCTCGGCGATCGCCTCGACCGCGTCTGCGGCGTCGGCCAGCAGGATGGGCAGCGACTTCTTCTCGGCTGCGGAGAAGTCACGCAGCACGTAGTCGGCGGGGTCCTGACGACCGGGCGGACGACCGATGCCGACCCGCACGCGCGTGAACTCGTTCGTGCCGGTGGCCTTGATGATGTCGCGCAGCCCGTTGTGCCCGCCGTGACCCCCGCTGCCCTTGAGGCGGACGGTGTCGAACGGCAGGTCGAGCTCGTCGTGCACGACGACGAGGTCGGCCGGGGTGGCGCTGTAGAACCCGAGGACCGACGAGACCGGTCCGCCCGAGGTGTTCATGAACGAGCCCGGCTTCGCCAGCACCAGGCGCGGACCGCCGGGCACCAGGCGCCCCTCGGCGACCTGGTTCGGCGTCTTGTGCTTCTTGAACCGCGCACCCATGCGGGACGCGAGTTCGTCGAGGACCATCTGGCCGACGTTGTGCCGGTTGCCGGCGTAGTCGGGCCCGGGGTTCCCGAGTCCGACCACGACCAGCGTTCGATCCGCCACAGCGTCGACCAGATGTCTTCGAAGGGGTGTTACTCGGAGTCGACCGGCTCGGAGCCGCCCTCGGCACCGGCTTCGGCACCGGCCTCGGCCGAGGCCTCGTCCGCAGCGTCGTCGTCAGCGGTGCCACGCGGGGTGACGATCTGCACGACGAGCGCCTCGCCGTCGGTCTCGAGCTCGGCACCCTCGGGGAGGGTCAGCTCGGCGGCGGTGATCTGCTTGCCGTCCTCGAGGCCCTCGACGTCGACGACGACGTGCTCCGGGATGTCGGTCGCGAGGACCAGCAGGGAGACGGTGTTCAGGTCCTGCACGTGGATCGTGCCGGAGAAGGACTCGCCCTCGATGACGACGGGCACGTCGACCGTGACCTTCTCGCCGCGGCGCAGGACCACGAGGTCGATGTGCTCGATGATCTGGCGCACCGGGTCACGCTGGACGTCCTTGACGAGGGCGAGCTGGGCCGCACCCTCGATGTCGAGGTCGACGACCGCGTTGGCGGTACGGACGAGCAGCATGGTCTCGTGACCGGGCAGCGAGATGTGCTTCGGCTCGGTGCCGTGGCCGTAGACCACTGCCGGGATCTTGTCGGCGGCGCGGAGCTTGCGCGCTGCACCCTTGCCGAACTTGGTGCGGACGTCCGCTGCGAGCTTCGTGTAGTCGGCCATGGTGCCTCCTGGTCTCGGGGGTCGACACCGGCGGTCCGGCATCGTGGGGGTCTGTGGTGTTGCAACTCGAACGCGTGCACGCGTGAGGAACGTTCCCTGGGCTGGGCCGGGTCTCCCACCGCGTCGATCACGGCCGCTGTCGCGGCCCTCGCCGAAGTCAATCACCGACTCTACCAGCACCCGCCGGGCGTGTCGTGCCTCAGTGCCCGGCGGCCACCGCCTCCTCCGGCACCTTGAGGAACGACAGCACCACGAAGGCGAGGACGTAGAGGCCGACGAACGTCCAGACCACGCCACCGGGGCCACCCCACGGCAGGACGGCGCTGACCACGGCGTTGCCGAGGAAGGTCGCACCGCCGGCCGCCGTGGCGTACATGGCCATCGCGGCACCCTGACGCTCCTCGCCTGCGAAGGCGGGGACGATCGCACCCATGGGTGTGAACCCGGCGAGCATGATGCCGAACACCGTCCCCGCGGCGGTGGCGAGCCAGAAGCCCCACTCGGAACCGGCCGGCACCAGGTGCGGGACGTACCACCAGGCCAGCAGCCCGATCGCCGAGGCGCCGATGCCGAACCACTTGACGGTGCGGATCCAGCCGATGCGGTCGCCGAGGGCGCCGAAGAAGGCGTTGAACAGGATGTTGCCGGCGTAGACGATCACCGTCATCGTGAGCCACTTCGACTGGCCCCAGCCGAGCTCGCTGCCGATGATCGCCGGCATGATCACGAACATGCCGAACTCGGGCGCCGTGTTGACGAGCCGGATCAGGACGGCGAGCAGGACCTTGGGGCGCGTGATGCAGACCTCGATGCCGCTGGCGATGACCCGTGCGGCGGAGTGCGAGCGCGGGGCGATGCGGCCGAGCCCGGTCCGCTCGTGCACGCCGAACCGGACGATCACCCAGCCGGCCACGACCAGGACGAGCGACAGGGCCATCGACCACGTCTCACCCGTGTGGCCGCCACCGAACGCGGGGATGCTGCCGATCGCGATGAGCGAGCCGAGCGTCGGCAGGCCGCCGGTGAAGACGACGTAGAACCAGCCGACGGCCGTGGCGTTCCGGTCGCGCGCCACGGTGTGGTTCACCCAGCAGAGGAACGAGAAGGCGAACAGCGGGAAGCCGAGTCCGCGCAGGAAGTACGTCAGGGCGATCAGCCCGACCGACCCGGTGGGCAGTGCCGCGAGGAACGCGACCTGGAACACCACCCACAGGACGGCCCCGATCGTCATGACGCGGCGCGGGCCCCACAGCTCGGAGAGCACGCCGGCGAAGTAGGACGCCACCAGGACGGCGACGCCGTAGATGCCGATCACCATCGCGGCGCTGTCCGTACCGCCCGAGCCGAGGGCCGCGGCGATGTGCGGGGCGATGAAGTTCGACTCGATGCCGTCGCCCGTCATGAAGACGAGGACACCGAGGAAGCCCCAGCGCAGCGGGTGCGGGATGCCGAGGCGGGCGGTGAAGCCCTCGCCCCCGGCAGACGGTGGTGCGGTGGAAGGTGGGGCGGTCGTCACGCCGTTCGGCGGGGTCAGGGTCGTGGTGCGGTTGGTGCGGGGTTCCGACATGTGTCGTCTCTCCTGGAGGGGCCCCGGAGTGCTCGACCCGGCATCGCGGCATGTCTCCGGGGTGCGCCGCGCGCCACGCACCCGACCGCCCGCGCAGTGGCTGCGGGCGGTCGGGGCGTCGGCGATGATGCGAGTCCTGTACCCGGGGCGCCCCGTGCTGATGCGGAGACGGATCCCGGCGGACCATCGCCGGCCCGAAGCATGGTGTCCGACGTTAGACCGCTCCAATACCGCTCGTCAAGAACGACAACTGTTGTGTAACGATCGGCGGTCGTGCCGCGCGGAGGTGGTCGTTCCGGGCGTAGTGGGTCGTTCCGGGCGTAGGTGGTCGTTCCTTTTGACCGAGTACGCCCGATTCGACCTTCCATCGCGCGCGTGATGGGAAGGAACGCTCCGCGAGGCTCAGCGACCGAGGCTGCGCCGGTGCTCCTGGGCGGCCGCCAGCAGCTCGCGGGCGTCGTTGCTCGTGGCCTCGGCGGCGTCGCGCGCCCGTTCGAGGGCCTCGATCTCCGCGGTCGCCCGATCGAGCTCGCGCTGCAGGTCGGCCCGGCGCTCCTCGGCCTGCTCGAGGTCCGCCTCCGCGGCGTCGAGTGCGGCATCGGCGTCGCGCGACTCGCTCCGGGCGGCGGTCTCCGCCTGGCGTGCGGCCTTCCGCTCAGCGGCCGGGTCACGCTTCGGCGCGGGCTGGGCGTCCGGCTCCGGTCCGTCCTGGGGTTCCGTCTCCGTCGACCGGGAGGCCCGGCTCGCCTTCCGCGCGCCCCTCGCCTGGGTGATCGGGATGGGTGGGGCATCGCTGCCGGACCAGGCGTCGGGCACCGCGTCCGGATCCGCGAGCGCCCCGTCCAGGTCGACCGCGTCGAACCCCACGCTCTCCAGCGGCGTCACGAGCAGCCCCGAACGCACGGCGGCTCCGGCGTGCGGGTCGGCCATCGCCGCCTCGATCGTCGCGCGCACCTGGTCGAGCACGGCAGACGTCGCGGGGTGTCCGGCGTCCGAGGCGAGGTCGGCGCCGGCCTGCGTCAACGCCTCGATCACCTCGGAGCGTTGCTGTCGGAGTGTCCGGATCGCTCCAGGGTCGGCGTCGGCCTGGGCCTTCCGGAGCGCCGGCCCGAGGTCGACCGCGTCGTCGAGGGCGCCGTCGTGCGCGAGCAGGTCCACGACCCACGCTGCCGGTGCGGGCTTCCGGAGCTTCCCGATCGCTGCCGCCAGGTCGCGGTCGTCCTTCCGGACCGCGCGCTGGCGGGCCGTGCGCTCGGCGACGAAGTCCCCCGGCGCGACGAGCAACAGCTCCCTGGCGACGTCCGCGAACCCCATGCCCCCAGCTTGCCCGCTACCAGTCGTGGACGGTGCCGTCGGCCAGACGGTTGAACGGCAGGTAGGCCTGCTCGTACGGGTACTTGCCGGCCTCGTCGACGTCGAGGCTGACCCCGAGGCCGGGCTCGTCACCGGGGTGCAGGTAGCCGTCGGTGAAGGTGAAGGTCTGCTGGAACACCTGGTTCGTCTGCGGCCCGTGCTGCATGTACTCCTGGATGCCGAAGTTGTGGATCGCCATCCCGAGGTGCATCTGGGCGGCCAGGCCGACGGGCGAGATGTCGGTCGGCCCGTGGAACCCGGACTTGATCTGGTACATCGCGGCGTAGTCCATCGTCTTCTTGAGCGGGGAGATGCCGCCCATGTGCGTGACGGCTCCGCGGACGTAGTCGATGAGCTGATCGCGGATGATGTCCTTGAAGTCCCAGATCGTGTTGAAGACCTCGCCGATCGCGAGCGGCGTGGTGGTGTGCTGCCGGACGAGCTTCAGTGCCTCTTGGTTCTCGGCGGGGGTGCAGTCCTCGAGCCAGAACAGGTCGTACGGCTCGAGGGACTTGCCGAGCTTGGCGGCCTGCAGCGGGGTCATCCGGTGGTGCCCGTCGTGCAGGAGCGGCAGTTCGGGTCCGAACTCGTTGCGGACGGCCTCGAACACGGTGGGCACGTGGCGCAGGTAGGCGCGGGTGTCCCAGTCCTCCATGGCGGGGAACGCTCCGCGCTGTGCCGGCTCGAAGTCGTACCGGACACCCTCGTTGCCCTCGGTGGTCTTGTTCGAGGCGATGCCGTAGATGCTCTCGAGGCCGGGGACGCCGGTCTGCACGCGGATCGAGCGGTAGCCCTCCTCCTGGTGCTCGCGGATCGAGTCGAACAGCTCGGGGAGTTCCTTGCCGGAGGCGTGCCCGTACGCCATCAGCCCGGTGCGGGATGCACCACCGAGCAGCTGGTACAGCGGCATGCCGGCGACCTTGGCCTTGATGTCCCAGAGCGCCATGTCGACGGACGCGATCGCCGCCATCGTGACCGGGCCGCGGCGCCAGTACGACGAGCGGTACAGGAACTGCCAGGCGTCCTCGATGCGGCTGGCGTCGCGGCCGATCAGCAGCGGCACGACGTGCTCGGACAGGTACGCGGCGACGCCGAGTTCGCGGCCGTTCAGCGTCGCGTCACCGAGGCCCGTGACACCGTCTGCGGTCGTGATCTTCAGCGTGACGAAGTTCCGGTTCGGGCTGGTGACGATCACCTCGGCACGCTCGATGAGCTGGCCGCGGTCGGCCGACGCCCACGTGTCCGGACGCCCGGAGGTGTGCCCGGTCGCCGCGCCGGTGTCGGCGGCGCCCGGCACCGGGGCCGCGGGGTTCGTGGTGGTGTCGGTCATGCGTGGACTCCTTCGTCGGTGCTCGTTCGGGCGGTGCTGGTGGTGGTGCGTGCGGCGGTGCTCGCCGCCCGGATGTCGTCGGCCGCCGCGGTGATCGCGTCGACCACGTCGGTGGTGTCGAGGTCGGGGGCGATGACGCGCAGCACGTCGCGCACGTCCGAGTCTGCCCCGGGGGCTCCGTCGTCGTCCACGAGGTCGGGCTGCGTCGTGACGTGGAGCCACCACGCGGCGATCGCGGTCGCGGCGCCGGGCCCGATGCCGGCGGACGGCTCACGCTCGAGTCGGTGCCGCACGACGTCGACGACCCGGACGGGCAGCTTCTGCGATCCACCGGAGGCGATCTGTCGCAGGGTGTGCCGGATGCGGGGGTTCTGGAACCGGTCCACCAGGGCGGCACGGGCGTCCGTGACTTCGTCGGCAGGCAGGGGCAGTTCGCGGGCGGCCTCGTCCCACAGCTGCTCGACGGCGGCACGGCACACCGGGTCGTCCACGGCCGCGGCGACGGTCTCGTGCCCGAGCTGGAGCCCGAGGTACGCGAGCAGCGAGTGCGAGCCGTTCAGCAGCCAGAGCTTCCGCTGCTCGTACGGGGTGACGTCGTCGACGATGCGCACGCCGGCGGTCTCCCACGCGGGGCGCTCGATCCCGTCGAAGGCGTCCTCGAGCACCCACTCCGCGAACGGCTCGGTGACGACGGGCACCCGGTCCCCGGCGAGCGCTCCCGGCAGGGCGGCGAGGCCCTCGACGTCGGCGTCGGTGGTCGCGGGGGTGATCCGGTCGACCATCGACGACGGGAACGAGACGTTCGCCTCGATCCACGCGCGCAGTCCGGGGTCGGTGGTGGCGCCCAGCACGGCCTCGCGCAGCACCGCGCCGTTGTGCGTGAGGTTGTCGAGGCTGACCAGCGCGATGCGCCCGCCGCCGGCCGTCCGCCGGGCGTCGAGCCCCGCGACCAACCGGGCGGGGACGTCGGAACCGGACCGGTAGCCCTGCTCGGTGACCGTCAGCGTGACGATGGTGGTCTCCGGGGACGCCACCACGTGCCTCCAGGCCGTGTCGTCGCTGCCCGGGTGGGCGGCCACGATCGTGTCGACCACCTCGGCGGCGTCGCCGGTCGCAGCACGCGTGACCAGCGTGTACCGGCAGTCCTGCGCGGTGAGGGCGTCCGCCGCCGCGGGCGAGCGGCCGGTGAAGGCCGTGATGCCCCACGGCTCCCCCGTGGTGTGGGCGGTGTACCAGGCGAGGTGGGCGCGCGCGAACGCACCCACCCCGAGGTGGACGATGCCGGGGCGGCGATCGGTCATGCCGACACCGGGACGAGGGAGCGCAGGTACGCCAGGTTGTCGGCGGTCCGGGCCTCGAGGGGCAGGTCGGTGGAGAAGTCCTCGATGGTGACCCAGCCGTCGTAGCCGACCTGGCGGAGGGCGTCGAGGTACTCGGAGACGGACGCCTGCCCGGTGCGCAGCGGTGCCCACTCGTTCTGCCAGATCGTGCTGCCGTCGGCGCGGGTGTCGCCGGTGTCGACCCAGCGGGCGTTCTTCACGTGGGCGTGCGCGAGGTACGGGCCGAGGAGCTCGAACGCGGCGAGGTGGTCCTCCTGGCCCTCGATGACCAGGTTGCCGAGGTCGTGGATGACGCCGATGTGCTCCGGGTCGAGGCCGTCGACGAGCCGCAGCGCCGCCGAGGCCGAGGGCGTGATCGTCATGTGGTGCAGCTCGACGAGCGCCTTGACGCCGAGCTCGGTCGCCCGGGTCACGGCCCACTCGAGGTCGGCGCGGGTGCGGTCGAAGATCTGCCCGTACGTCTCGCCGGTGCGTTCCTTCTCCTGCCGGTACATCGGCATCGAGATCCGGACCTGGCGGGCGCCGAGCTCGCTCGTGACGCGGAGCATCGTCTCGACGCCCTCGTGGTCCGACGCCTGCTGGTACCCGCCGATGCCGGAGTACTCGAGGCCGGCGGCGTCGGTGATCCGCGCGATCTCGCCGACCTGGTCCTGGATGCCGGTGAACTGCCACGTGGAGTTGTTGCCGGCCCAGAACGAGCGACCGGCGGGCACGACGGTGCCGTCCGCGGGGCGGTCGTCGACGATGCGCCACTCGACGCCGTCCCAACCCTGCTCGGCCAGCGTCGAAGCGGCCTGCGACGGGGTCCAGTCGGGGGTGGAGGCGGTGAACACGGAGAACTTCATCGGGTGGCTCCTTCGGTGGCGGTGTCGGACGCTGCTGCAGCGCCCACCACGGGCACCACGTCGTCGTACTTGCCCTCGATCACGTCGTCGATCCGGACGGGCTGCCCGAGCGTCGCGCTGACGTACAGCCCGCGGACGGTGGCGAGCGACACGAGGGCCGCGTCGACGGTCACGCCGGGCGCACGGCCCTCGCGGATCGCAGCCACGATGTCGGTGTACTGCCGACCGTGCCCTGCGGCGAAGTGGTCGGGCTCGGCAGGGCCGCCGACGACGTGCTCCGGCGGGACGACGTCGTCCTTCTGGTCGACCGCGCCCGCGACCGCCGAGGCGTTCGAGGTGGTCGACGCGGACTCGAGGGTCGCGGCGTCGGGTGCGATGTGGAAGTAGGCCAGGCGGTCGTCGTCGACGATCGCCGACCCGTGCGTGCCGTACACGGCGTAGCGGGCGGAGAGGCCCGGGTACGCGGCGGTCGTGCAGTGGATGACACCGAGCGCGCCGCCGGCGAACCGGACGGTGGCGACGGCGGTGTCCTCGACCTCGATGCGGTCGTGCGCGAGCAGCCCGGTCTGGGCCGAGATCTCGACCGGACGGCCGAGTGCCCAGACGAGCAGGTCGACGGTGTGCACGCCCTGGTTCATCACGGCGCCACCACCGTCGAGCGCCCAGGTGCCGCGCCAGTCGCCGGAGTCGTAGTAGCCCTGCGACCGGTACCAGGCGACGCTCGCCAGGCCGGAGGTCACGGTGCCGAACCCGCCGTCGTGGGCGGCTGCCGCGACGGCAGCCGAGGCCGGGTCGAAGCGGTGCTGGCTGATGACGCTCGTGACGAGTCCACGGTCGCGTGCCGCTGCGGCGAGCGCGGCGATCTCCCGGGCCCGGGGCATCGTGGTGTCGAGGGGCTTCTCGATGACGACGTGCTTGCCGGCGGCCAGGGCGGCCTCGGCGAGCTGCACGTGCATGCCGGACGGCGAGCAGATCGCGACGACGTCGATGTCGGTCTGCGCGATCGCTTCCTCGATGGTGGACGTCGTGACGGGGCGGGTGACGCCCATCGCCTCGATCTCGTCGGCGGCGCTCGTGGCGGCGGCGGGGATCGCGTCGACGAGGGCGACGACCTGCAGGTCCGGGTGGTGGACGGCGACCGTGGCGTGGTGGCGTCCGATGACGCCGGCGCCGACGACTGCCAACTTCAGTGGGGTGGTCATCGCAGGGTGACTCCGATCTGGTCGGTGAGGGTGCGGAGGGCACGACCGGCACGACCGAAGGCCGCGGGGCCGGAGAACCCGCCGAGGGAGGTGAAGTCGCTGAGGTGCGGCTCGAGCGAGGCGTAGCCGGAGTACCCGGCGTCGCGCAGCGCGGTGAGGGTCTGCAGCAGTTCGCCGTCGCCCTCGCCCGCGGGGACCACCGACGAGTCGGCGGCCAGGGCGTCCTTGACCTGCAGGTAGTCGACGTAGGGCGCGAGCTGCGCCCACCCGCCGGTGAACGGCTTGACGCCGCACTGCACGTAGTTCGCGTTGTCCCAGGCCAGTCGGAGCGCTGGCGACCCGACGCTCTCGACGATGTCGAGCACGCGCGAGGGGACGTCGCCGTAGATGTCCTTCTCGTTCTCGTGCAGCAGGGTGACGCCCTCGCGTGCGGCGAGGTCGGCCAGGGCGCGCATCCGGACGAGGACGTCGTCGCGGACGTCCTCCGGCTGCCGGCCCTCGAAGTAGAACGAGAAGATCCGGATGTTCGTGGTGCCGAGGGCGTGCGCGGCGGCGATCGCGCGACCGAGCCGTCCGACCTCGTGCTCGACGGGCTCGTCGACCGAGACCTTGCCGATCGGCGAGGCGATGGCGGACACGGTCTGTCCGCGCTCCTCGAGCAGGCGGTGGAGTCCGGCGAGCTGGTCCTCGTCGAGGTCGACGACGTTCACGCCCCAGGCGCTGCGGACCTCGATGGCGCTCGCGCCGAGCGCCTGCAGGACCGCGACCTGGACGACGGGGTCTGAGTCGATCTCGTCGCCGAAGCCGGAGAGTTCCCACGTGGGCTGGTCGGTCATGGTGTCCTTTCGTGTCGGACGGGAGGCGCGTGGCGGGGCCGCCACGGGCCTCCAGTCCGGTTCTGGGTTGCGGTGACTGCCGCGCTCACTTGACGGAGCCGGCCGTCAGACCGCCCACCAGGTAGCGCTGGAAGATGAGGTACAGGGCGACGACCGGCACGGCGCAGACGATCGAGGCGGCCATCATCTGGCCGTAGATCGGGACAGCACCGCCCTCTTGCGCGGTGCCGAGCACCTGCAGGACCACGGCCACCGTCCGGGTGTTCGGGGTCGTCATGATCGTGGAGAACAGGACGTCGTTCCAGCCGAGCAGGAAGGCGAAGATCGCCGAGACGACGATGCCGGGCCACGACAGCGGCAGGACGATCTTCGTCAGGATCTTCGTGCTCGAGGCGCCGTCGATGCGGGCGGCCTCCTCGAGTTCCTTGGGCAGACCACGCAGGTAGGTGACCATGACCCAGGTCGAGAACGGCAGGGCGAACGTCAGGTAGGTGACGAACAGACCCCAGCGGGTGCCGATGATCTGCACGCCCGTGGCACTGGCGATGTTCGAGAACACCACGAACACGGGCAGCAGCAGGAGCGTGCCGGGGATCGACTGCAGCGCGAGGAGCCCACGCAGGATGGTCAGGCGACCGAGGAACCGGAACCGGACCAGCACGTACGCGGTGGACACGGCGAGCGCCGCACTCGCGATGGCGACCGCGCCGGCGGTGAGCATCGAGTTGACCAGCCCCTCGCCGAGGGCGACCGTGGACCAGATCTCGACGTAGTTCGACAGCGTGAACTCGGACGGGAAGTACTCGCCGCGGGCGACCGCGACGTCCGAGTTCACCGAGCCGAACAGGATGTACAGGACCGGGACGGCGATGAACGCGATGATGATCCCGATCACCACGATGAGCAGCCAGCGGGGCAGGAGCCGGGTGACGTCGGTGTCGTAGGGGCGTTTGTGGCGTCGACCGGGTGCGGTGATGCTCTCGGTCAAGGTCGACGTCGGGCGGGTCCGGGTGGTGCCGGCGAAGGATGTGCTCTGGGCGCTCATGCGCGTGCTCCGTCGATGTCGGCGGCGGTCGGGGCGGCGGCGAGCGTGGCGCGGTCGGCGCGGCGCTGCTTCCGGTTGGGGCCCGCGTCGTCACCGGTGTCGAGCTTGACGGCTCGCAGGTAGACGAACAGCGGGATGGCGACGATCACGAGGGAGCAGATCGCCATGGCCGCGGACAGACCGAAGCGGAACGACTGGAAGCTCGCGATGTACGTCAGGACGGGCATGACCTCGACGCTCGACGGCAGCGGGATGCCGAACAGCACGAACGGCAGGGTGAAGTTGTTGATGTTGTGCAGGATCGCGATGATCACCGCCAGGCTGAGCGGCCCGCGCAGGTACGGGAAGATGATGTAGCGCAGCTTCGCCCACCAGGTCACCCCGTCGAGCGCGGCGGCCTCGTGCACCTCGTTGTCCACGGCCTGCAGTCCGGCCAGCGACAGCAGGTAGACGAACGGCCAGCTCGTCCAGATCATCACGCCGGCCAGCGCCCAGTACGACGCGGAGCCGTTGAGCCAGAGCACGTCGGTGTGCAGGATCGAGTTCACGACGCCCTGCGGCTGCAGCATCGTGCGGAAGAACGTGCCGACGACGAACGCGGGCAGCACGTAGGGGATCAGGTAGATCGACCGGACGAGGCCGCGACCCGGGAACCGGTTCTGCGTCGAGATCGCCGCCGCGACGCCGATCGGCACGGTGACCGCGGTGACCAGGACGGACAGCGACACCGAGATCCAGATCGAGTGGAGCAGGGGCGAGTTCGTGAAGGCCTCGGTGAAGTTCGCGAAGCCGATGAAGGGGGCGCTGAACCACTGCCGCAGCGTGTACTGGTCCAGGTCGAGCATCGCGATGTAGAAGCCCACCAGGAGTGGCACCACGATGACGGCGAGCATGAGGACCCCACCGGGGATGAGCATCCAGAGCGGACGCTCCTTCTTGTACAGCGGCGTCGTGCCGTGCGGGCGGACCGTCTGCTCCGTGCGCTGCGGCGGTCTGGTCTGGGTGCTGGTCATCACAGACCTCCGTTCTTCTGACGGTCGAGGGTGGACTGGGCGTCCTTCTGGGCGTCCTGCAGACGCTTGCGGAGCTGGTCGTCGGTGACCTCGCCGCTCTTGAGCGACGGGATCGACTGCACGACCACGTCGACCAGGGCGAGCTGGATGTCGGACCAGGCGCCGGTGAAGGCGGTGGGCTTCGACAGGCGGCCCGCGTCGATGATCGGCTTGAGCTGCGGGTTGTCGGCGGCCAGGTCGGCGGCGGCGGACGCGTTGGTCGGCAGGTTGCCGAACAGGTCGTAGTACTCGAGCTGCGCCTTCGGTGCGCTGAGCTGCTTGACGAAGTCGAAGGACAGCTGCTGCTTGGTGCCGTAGTCGGCCACCACCCAGTTGTCGCCGGACAGGATGCTCGCGGCCTCGATGCCGTCGGCCGGGCGCTCGCTGGCCCCCGGCGGGACGGTGGGGAGCAGGGCGAACTCGTACTTGCCGTCGACCTTGGTGTCCTTGAACGAGTTGATCGCGGTGGTGGTCGTCATCGGGAAGAACGCGGCCTTGCCCTCGGTGAACTGGGCCAGGGCCTGCGCGTTGTTCCAGCCGATCGCGGCCTTGTCGACGACGCCGTCCTTCGTGACCCAGTCGAAGTAGGTCCGGTACGCGTTCTCGACGGCGTCGCTGTCGATCTCGGCCTTCGAGCCGTCGACGATGGTGTTGCCGGCGTTCTGCGCCATGCCCCACACGAACTTCCACGGGTCGAAGCCGTCGGCGTAGGCGATCGCCAGGCCGTGCCGTCCGTCACCGGTGGTGGCCTTCGCGTCCTCGGTCAGCTCGTCCCACGTGGTCGGCATGTCGGTGATGCCGGCCTTCGCGAGGAGGTCCTTGTTGACGGCCATCACGAACGGACGGCTGGCGAACGGGATCCCGATCTGCTTCGAGTCGCTCGGACCCGAGATGCCGAACGAGGCCGGGTCGAACTGGTCCTTGCCGCCGATGGCCTGCCACTCCTTCGATCCCATCTCGACGAAGGCACCGGTGGCGTAGGCGGTCGGGGTGAACGTGGTGCCGATGGCGTAGACGTCGGGGCCCTGGCCGGAGATGACGCTGGTCTGGATCGCGGTCAACTCCTCCTGCGCGGACGAGTAGGTCTCCCACTGGATGTCCGCACCGGTGGTGCGCTTGAACTCGGCAGCGGTGTCCTGCTGCCACTGCTTGCGCTCCTTGGGGTACGTGGTGTCCGCGCCCATCATCACGCGGAGGGTGTTCGGGTCGTCGCCGCTGCCGTTCACGACGGCGCAGCCCTGCAGGGAGAGAGCGGCGAGGGCGATCACCGCGACGGCACCGACGAGGGTGCGGGGCTTCAGCCGTGTTCTGTTCATCCGGGGGCTTCCTCCTCGAGACCTCCTCCGGGCGGCGCTGCCCGGTGGCACCACTGTTCCGCCGTTGGCAACATCCGGCAACCGGTTGCCACTTGTTGCCAGACGCGAATACGTTCGGCCACGTGAGCGACACAGACATCGACGTCTCCGGCGCCGGCAGCGGCTTCGGTACGCGATCCGACGCGAGCGCCGACACGAGCGCCGGCGCCGGCTTCAGCGCCGCCCGGCGCGTGACCATCCGGGACATCGCCGACGCGACCGGCGTGGCCCCGTCGACCGTGTCCCGCGCGCTCTCGCTGCCCGACCGCGTGAACCACACCACGCAGGAGCGCATCCAACGCGCGGCCCGCGAACTCGGCTACGTCGCCAACTCGCAGGCACGCGCCCTGACGTCCGGCCGCACCCGGGCCGTCGCCGTGCTCGTCTCCGACATCACGAACCCGTTCTACTTCGACGTCATCCGCGGTACGCAGCACCAGCTCGCCGGCGCCGGGTGGACGCAGTTGCTCGTCGACACCGAGGAGTCCGCCGACGCCGAGCTCGCCACCCTGAGCTCGATCGGCGCGAAGGCCGACGGCGTCGTCCTCACCGCCTCACGGCTGTCCGACGCCCAGATCGCCCGGTTCGCCGAACGGATCCCCCTCGTCGTCGTCAACCGTCGCCCCGCCGGGGTGCCCTCGGTGCTCATCGACACCCCCGGCGGCGTCGAGCAGGCCGTGCAGCACCTCGTCTCCCTGGGCCACCGCGACGTGCTCTACGTCGCCGGTCCGGACAGCTCGTGGTCGAACGAACGCCGGTGGAAGGCGCTCGTGCGCGTCGCGAAGCGCCTCGGGGTCCGCGTCGCCCGCATCGGGCCGCACGCGCCGTTCGTCGACTCCGGAGCCGCAGCCGCCGACGCCGCCGTGCACGCCGGGGCCACGGCCTGCATCGCCTTCAACGACCTGATCGCGATCGGCATGCTCGCGCGGCTGCGGGAACGGGGCGTCCGCGTCCCCGAGGACATGAGCATCGTCGGCTGCGACGACATCTTCGGTGCCGACTTCTGCAACCCGCCGCTCACCACCATGACCTCGCCGATCGAACGCGCCGGCCGGGTCGCGATCCGGATGCTGCTCGGCCGGCTCGGTGCGATCCCCGCCGACGAGCTGCCCGGTGAGCACATGACCGGCGCCGTCGCACTGCCCACCCACCTGACCGTCCGGGAGTCGACGGGTCCCGCGCCCGCCTGACACTGGCGCACACCCTTCCCCGCCGTTCTCCCGTTCCCCGCCGTCCCGGCCGTTCCCCGAAGGAGTCGATGATGACCC
>NZ_CACSJV010000040.1:0-34544 GCF_902706105.1 Curtobacterium sp. 18060
ATCCCGTCCTCCCCCGCCTCGTCCCCCCTCGCAGCCGAGTACCAGGAGATCGCCCGCGGCGACCACGCGACGGGGACCAGGGGCACGATCCGCTTCGCGGTGTCGACCGACGACCCGACCGAGGGCAAGGGCGACCTGTTCGTCGCCCTCGGTCTGGCCAGGGCGCTCCGGGCCGAGGGCTGGGGCGTCGACGTCTGGCCGATCCGGCGCTGGGCCGAGACCGTCCCCGAGGACACGACGGTGCTCGTCAGCATGATCGAGTCGTTCGTCCCCGGTCTCGTGCCGGCGAGGACCGCCACCGTCGCGTGGGTGCGGAACTGGACGGCGCAGTGGGCGTCGGTGCCGTACCTGGCCGAGTTCGACGCGGTGTGGGCGTCGTCGACGATCGCCCGCGACGAACTGGCCCGGGTGGTGGACGTGCCGGTCGAGGTGGTGCCGATCGGTGTCGACCTCGACCTCTTCACCACCGACGCCGACGGGACGACGCCGCCGCGGACCGGCCGCACCGTCACGACGGTCAACTTCTGGGGAGCGCGCCGCGGTGTGCAGGACGTGCTGCAGCAGGTCGCCCCGCCCGAGCCGATCGTCTGGTTCGCCGCGAACGTCGAGCACGTCGATGCCGCCCCCGGTGTGGAGCTCCGACCGGCGGTGTCGTACTTCGCGCTGCCCGAGGTCTACCGCGCAGCCGCGTTCGTCGTCGACGACGTCATCGCACCCGCCGCGGAGTTCGGCACGCTCAACTCGCGGCTCTACGAGTCACTGGCGTGCGGGGCGCTGCCGGTCACCTCCTGCGCCCTCGGCCTCGACGAACTCGGACTGGCCGACGTCCCCGTCTTCACCGACGCCCCGTCCCTGGAACGTGCGATCGCGATGCCGACCGCCGAACGGGACGCCCTGGTCGCGCGGCTGGGCGCCGTTGTGGTGGAACGGCACTCCTACGCGGCCCGCGCCGTGCAGGTCGGCCCGTTGCTCGACGCGGCGACCTCGCACGCCGCGGCACGGACCGGCGCCGTCGATCCGCTGCTCCGCTGGGCCGCGCAGCAGCGCGAGCTGCTCCGTGCGACCGAGCAGGAGCGCGACGTGCACCGCGCGGGGGTCGAGGACATCAACCGGCGACTCATCGTGTCGGAAGAGGCGGTCGCCGTCCTCGACCGTGCACGCAAGGACGCCGAACAGGCGCAGCACGACGCCGAGGCGGAGCGGGACGCGATCGCGACCCGGTACGACACGCTGACCCACTCCGCCGAGTTCCGGGCCCTCGACCGCCTCGGCGGCGTCGCCCGCGCGCTCCGCCGACGCGCCTGACGACGCCGGGCCGCCGACGCGCCTGACGACCCAGGGCCGGCGACGGGACCGGCCGGGCGCCCGAGACGGCGATGCAGACGGACGGGAGGCTCCCCACCGGGCAGTGCCGGTGGGGAGCCTCCCGTCCGTCCGGTGGGCCCGTTACGAGACGGTGACCGTCTTCGTGCCGAAGTCCTTGTAGACGCCACCCGGGAGCTCCTGGTACCAGACCCGCACGGCGTGCTTGCCCGGCTTCACGCCGCTGAGCGTGACCGCGAGTCCGACGTCGGAGCCCCAGCCCGGGTGGACCTTCTCGACGTCGGCGCGGACCGCGTTCGCGCTGCCCGCTGCCGCGCCGACGCCGTCGACGTGGATCTTGTACCGGACGGGGTCGAACGTGTCGGGGTCGATGGCCCAACCCTTCACCGCGACCGTGCCCTTGCCGCCGGTCGCCGCATCGTAGGCGCCGTACACGGCCCCGGTCTTCCCCGTCGGTGCGGGCACGGCGTCCTGGACCGTCACCCGCTGGGTGCCGAAGCTGACGTAGTTGCCGCCGGGCAGGTCCTGGTACCAGACCGTGACCGTGTGGCTGCCCGCGCTGACGCCCGTCAGCGTGACCGCGAGCCCGACGTCGTTCCCCCAGCCGGGCTTGGCGGCGCCGATGTCCGTGCGGGCCGCGTTCGCGCTGCCCGCCGCGGCACCGACACCGTCGAGGTGGATCTTGTACTTGACCGGGTCGTACCGGTCCGGGTCGATCGCCCAGCCCGTGAGCGCGACGGTGTTCGGGCCGGCGGTCGCCTTCTCGAACGCGCCGGTGACGGCACCGGTCTTGCCGGTCGCGCCGGACGACGGCGGGGCGGCCACCGTCACGGTCTTCGAGCCTGCGCTGACGTAGGTGCCGCTCGGCAGGTCCTGCCACCACACGGTGATCGTGTGCCGACCCGGCTCGACGTCGTTGAGGGTGGCCGTCAGACCGTGCGCGGAGCCCCACTTCGGGTACGACTGCGCCACGTCGCTCCGGGCTGCGCTCGCGCTGCCGGCCGCCGCGCCGACACCGTCGACGTGGATCTTGTACTTGACCGGTGCGAACGTGTCCGGGTCGATCGCCCACCCCTTCAGCGCGACCGAGCGGACGCCGCCGGTGGCCGACTCGAAGGCACCCTTCACCGCACCGGAGGCCCCGGTCGCCGCGGTGACGGTCACCGTCTTCGAGGCGACCTTGACCCAGGTCGCGCCCGGCTTGTCCTGGGTCCAGAGCGACACCGTGCGGGAACCGGCGGCGACGTCCTGGATCGTCTTCGAGAACCCGACGGTGGAGCTGGCGCCCGGGTGCTTCGCGGCGATGTCGGTGCGCACGACGTCGGCGGTCGCGGCGATCGCGCCGACGCTGTCCACCTGCACCTTGTACGCGGTGGCTGCGGACGAGTCGCGGTCGAGCGCCCACCCGCTGACGGCGATGGAGCCGGTCCCGCCGGTGACGGTCTCGAGGCTGCCGACCGGGGCCGAGGCGGGCACGGTCACGTCCCCGCAGTTGAGCAGCGTGTTCGCACCCGCGCCGACGTTGATGCCGAACACGCAGACGTTGTGCTTGCCGGGTGCGATGCCCGAGAGCGTCGTCTGGAAGCCGTGCGCCGTGTTGTTCGCGCCGAGCAACGAGGCCAGGTCGGAGCGGACGGTGTCGGCGCGGATCGACGCCTTGCCGACGCCGTCGACGTAGAACTGCGCCTTGATCGACTCGGTCGAGTCCGGGTCGGCCGTCCAGCCGCGCACCGTGATGGTGCCGCCGGCGGCGCCGCTCTGGGAGTCGACGCTCCCGATCGGCGACGACCCGCCCGTGGGCGATCCGAACCAGTCGGTGTACATGCGCCAGAAGTTGCGGTTGCCGTAGGCCGAGCAGGAGTCACCGGAACCGTAGAGGTTCGACATCGCGGCACTGTTCGGGGTGTACGGCGTGTAGATGTACAGGGCTGCGGTCGCCTGGTTCTTGATGTTGACCGTCTTGCGGCCGCACGCGGCGTTGGGGTTGTACAGGATCGCGTTGTTGCGACCGGCCTGGTACGCCCACGACGTCGGCGAGGCCTGGTAACGCTTGAACTGCAACGCCGCGGCGTACACCTGCTGGCCGAAGCCGTAGTACGCGGGGTCGCACGGAGCGGTGTCCGGGCAGGCGAAGCCCGTGGCGTGCAGGTACATGTAGCTCGTCGGCGAGCTCGTCGCGACGATGCCCTGCTCCTTCTGCAGCAGCACGAGCAGCACCTTCTGGCTGATCCCGCACGCGGCACCGACCTGCGCGATGATCGTCGCGGCCGACTTGTTGCCGCCCGGGATCGCCGAGCACCGGTTCGCGACGGCGCCGATGGCGCTCATGTTCTGCGTGAAGTTCTTCAGGCAGGCGGGGCCACCGGACCGCGGCGTGCAGTTCGGGGCGACGCTGTTCAGGAACGACTGCACCGCCGACCCGCTCATCGCGCCGCCGTTGTAGAAGTTGGCGTCGCTGATGATGTTGCCGGGGTCGAAGTTCGCGGCGACGGCGGCCGACGCCGACTCCGTCGTGGTCCGCTCCGACACGATCGTGCCGATGGTCAGGCCGCTCACCGCGATGGCGAGTGCGGCGACCATGCCGAGCACCGAGCGCAGGGGACGGCGTCGATCGCCGTCGGTCAGGATGGAACGCATCACGGCACCTCCGCCGTCATCGGTTCGGACGTGGTCGACTTCGACCCGACCGAGTACTCGAGGGTGATGGACCAGGTCCCGGTGGACACCTGGCTCGCGGGGAACGACACCTGCGCGCAGTTCACCGAGGACGCACTCGCCTCGGCCTTGCTCGTCAGTGTGCGGGCGGTGCCGCCCTTGGTGGCGACGAACGTGCACGTGCCGGAGGTGTCCGTCGTGCCGGAGACCAGGCCGCCCGCCTGCAGGGTCTTGCTGGCGGTGTCCCAACCGGAGAACGTCACGAGTGCCGTGGCCGGGAAGTCCGAGGGGTCGGTGTCGGGTTCGGGGGTCTGCCCACTGCCGGGGAACGCCGTGGGCACGTCGTCGTCGGACGGCTCCGCAGTCGAGGACGAGGACGCGGACGACGAGGGGACGGACGACGGACCCGTCGCGCTGGGCGAGGGGCTGACCGTGCGCGAGGGGCTCGACGAGGGGCCGGGATCGTCGCCGGCGGAACACCCCGCCGTGAAGAGACTGAGAGCACCGACCACCGCGAGCGCAGCGATCGACCGTGGAACAAGCTGCATGCTTTCGGGCCGTCCTGTGGTTGTTGACAAGGGTCCGGGTTGCGTCAACGGTAACCCGAAAGTGAAGGTTGAGGGTTGTTGTCGCGCACTTTCACCCCCGCACGGGGGCGGACGACGGGTGTCGTCCGGCAGGCGGTGCGCGCCCCGACCTCAGCGGTCCAGTGAGTATGCTGTTCCGGTCCCGCCCCCACCGAACGAAGAGACGTATGGTCGATCAAGCCCGCATGGCGGCGCTCGCCAAGGAGCCCCTCGTCGTGATCGGCGCTCCGACGAGCGCTTTCCGAGGTACCTGGCGAGAACTCCGCGACGTCTTCGGACAGCGCGAGATGCTCGGGATGCTCATCCGCCGCGACCTGAAGGCGCGGTACAAGGACTCGGCACTCGGGTTCGTGTGGACGCTCGTGCGCCCGCTGACCCAGCTGATGATCTACTACTTCGTGATGGGCAAGATCCTCGGCTCGTCCCGTGCGATCGACAACTTCGCCATCTACGTCTTCACCGGCCTGACCGCCTACACGCTCTTCAGTGAGATCGTCGCCGGGTCGACCGGGTCGATCGTCGGCAACAGCGGGCTGATCAAGAAGGTCTACGTGCCGCGCGAGGTCTTCCCCCTCGCCAGCGTCGGCGCGGCCCTGGTCAACTTCCTCATCCAGTTCGCGATCCTCATCGCCGCGACGATCGTGCTCGGGGTCTTCCCCTGGCACGAGGGGTTGATCTACCTCATCCCGTCACTGCTGGTGATCCTGGTCTACGGCGCCGCGATCGGTCTCGTGCTGTCGGCGCTCAACGTGTACTTGCGCGACGTGCAGTTCGTCATCGACGTCGGGCTCATGGTGCTCCTCTGGGCGTCGCCGATCGTCTACTCGTACTCGATGGTCGTCGCCGAGCTGAAGGTGCAGTGGCTGCTGGCGATCTACACCAACAACCCGCTCACCCTGTCGGTGCTCGGACTCCAGAACGCGATCTGGATCCACCCGACCCCCGTCGACTACCCGCCGCACCTGATGATGCGGCTCGGGATCGCCCTCGTGATCGGGCTGTTCTGCCTCATCGGCGCGCAGCGGGTCTTCTCCCGCCTGCAGGGCAACTTCGCGCAGGAGCTCTAGACCATGGCCATCAGCACCCCCGTCGCCCCGTCGACGTCCGGCGCCACCGCCGAGCGCCCCGACGTCATCGTCATCGACCACGTCCGCAAGCGCTTCGTCGTCCGCAAGGACAACACCATCCGCGAACGGATCGTCACGCTCGGTCGCGCCGGCCGCAAGCACCGGCAGGACTTCTGGGCGCTCGACGACGTCACCGTGTCGATCCAGGCCGGCACCACCGTCGGGCTGATCGGCCAGAACGGATCCGGCAAGTCGACCCTGCTCAAGGCGATCGGCGGCATCATCCAGCCGACCTCCGGCACGGTGTCGCGCCGCGGGCGCCTGGCAGCCCTGCTCGAGCTCGGCGCCGGCTTCCACCCGGACCTGTCCGGCCGCGAGAACGTCTTCCTGAACGCGAGCCTGCTCGGCCTGACGCGCAAGGAGACCGAGGAGCGCTTCGACGACATCCTGGCGTTCTCGGGCATCGGCGACTTCATCGACACCCAGGTGAAGTTCTACTCGTCCGGCATGTACGTGCGACTCGCCTTCGCGGTGGCCGTGCACACCGACCCCGACGTCCTGCTGGTCGACGAGGTGCTCGCCGTCGGCGACGAGGCGTTCCAGCGCAAGTGCCTCGACCGCATCCGCTCGTTCCAGGAGCAGGGCAAGACGATCATCATCGTCACGCACTCCCTCAGCCAGGTGCAGGACATGTGCGACCGCGTCGTGCTCCTGAACAAGGGCAAGGTCCTGCACGACGGCGACCCGATCGGTGCCGTCAGCCTGTTCCGCGACGTGCTCGAGGAACGTCGTGCCGGGGAGCTCAGCGCCGACGTCGCGGTCGGTCGCGGCACCGTGCTGCAGGCGTCGGTGCACGCCGACGGCAAGGGACCGCGCGACGGGGTCACCCCCGGCGACGACCTGCTGGTCGACATGGAGTTCGAGCACCTCGACGGCGTCGAGGACTGGGAAGCGGCCGTCCAGGTCAACAACACGTCCGGCCAGGTCGTCTACGGCACCACGACCGGCATCATGGGCATCCACCTCGAGCCGCTGCACGGCCGCAAGAAGCTCCGCCTGCGGATCGCGGACACGAACTTCGGCACCGGCAAGTACTTCATCAACGTCTCGATGATGGACTCGGCCGGCCGGCACCTGCACGACCTGCCCGAATGCGACTCGTTCGAGGTCCCCTCGTTCGGCGACGCGGTCGGCAGTGTCTACGCGAAGCCCTCGATCGAGGAGCTCGACTGACGCCCGTCGACGATGCGTCCCGCACCGCGGTCGTCGTCGTCAACTGGGAACGCGCGGACCTGACGACCGCGGCCGTCCGCGCCGTGCTCGCCGACGGCGCGGCCGACCAGGTGGTCGTCGTCGACAACGGGTCGTCGGACGACTCGATCGCCGAGCTCCGTCGCGATCTGCCGGGTGTCACCGTGATCGCGCGGGAGCACAACGGCGGGTTCGCGGCCGGCGCGAACACCGGCATCCGGCACGCGGACGCCGACGTCGTCGTCCTGCTCAACAACGACGCCGTCCCGGCGCCGGGCTTCGTCCGGGCGCTCCGCGGCCACCTGGCGCAGGCGGGGCCCGAGGTCGCGGCCGTGACGGGCCGCATCGTGCTCGCCGGACGCTGGACGGGCCTCCCGGTCGACGCGACGCCCGCACCCGGCCAGCGCGTGCTGCGGGGCCACGACGGCCGCCTCTGGACGCCGTCGGCGGACGGCGAGGTGCGCCTGAACTCGACCGGTGTGCGCGTCGACCGCGCCGGCAACGGCATGGACCGCGACTGGTTCGCGCCCGTCGACCGGGTCGCCGACGTCGATGTCTTCGGGTTCTCCGGCGGGGCCTCCGCCCTGCGGCGGAGCGCCCTCGACGACGTCGGCCTGCTCGACGAGTCGCTCTTCATGTACTACGAGGACACCGAACTCGCGTGGCGACTCCGCCGACGCGGCTGGCGCGTGGAACACGCGGCCGACGCGGTCGTCGAGCACGACCACTCGGCGTCGTCCGGGGTGCAGAGCGACCTGTTCCTGTTCCGCAACGCGCGGAACCGGATGGTCGTCGCACTCTGGCACGCACCGTGGGCCACCGTCCTGCGTGCCGGTGCCCGCACCCTCTTCCGCGGCCTGCGCGGGCTGCTGTCCGCCTCCACCCGACGGGAGGCCCGGCTCGTCCTGGCAGCGTTCGCGGACGTCGTCGGGGCGCTCCCGTCGCACCTCGCGCGGCGGCTCCGCGAGTCGCGGCGCGCGTCCGTCCCGCGCCGCAGCGTGGACCCGGGCGCATGAGCGCGGAGGGCTATCCTGGTCACTCCCCCGCCGACGGACCCGACCGTGGCGCCCCCGTTCGGAAGGACCCTCGCGTGCCGCAGCTCACCGTCCTCGTCGACGGGACCGCGGTACCGCGTGCACTCGGCGGTGTGGGCCGCTACGTCGAGGGGGTCGTGTCGCACCTGACCGACCCGGCGCTCGACGTTCACCTGGTGGTCCGACCCGTGCACGCTCCGCACTTCGCAGCCGTCGCGCCGCACGCGACCGTGCACACCGCGCCGGGCTGGACCGACTCGGTGCCGCTCCGGTTCCTGTGGGAGCAGACCGGGCTGCCGGCGCTCGGCCGTCGGCTCGGCGCGCGGGTGCTGCACTCCCCGCACTACACGTTCCCGTTCGCGTGGCGCGGCGGATCGGTCGTCACGCTGCACGACGCCACGTTCTTCTCGAACCCCGAGTGGCACTCCCGCCTGAAGCGCACGTTCTTCACCTGGTGGAGCCGTCGGTCCCTGCGCTCCCGCCCGGTCGTCATCGTGCCGAGTGCGGCCACCGCGACCGAGGCCGCACGGGTGGTGAGCGGCATCCGCGCCGACGTCCGGGTCGCACCGCTCGGCGTCGACCGTGCTGTGTTCCACGAGCCGTCCACTGCCGAGGTCGAGGACGCCCGGATCGCGGCGACGCTGCCCGAAGGTGCGCCCTGGATCGCGTTCCTCGGCACGATCGAACCGCGGAAGAACGTCACCGCGCTGCTCGACGCCTACGCCGCGGTGCGTTCCGCGCGGACGGCCGCCGGCTCGGACGCCGGCTCGGCTGGTGGCTCGGCTGGTGGCTCCGACGTCCCGTGGCTGGTGCTCTCCGGGGCCCGCGGGTGGGACGAGTCCGCGATCGCTCGCCTCGACGCCCTGCAGCCAGACGAGCACGTGATCGAGGCCGGCTACCTGCCCCTCGAGGACCTGGCCGGCTACCTCGGCGGCGCGGAGTTCGTCGTCTACCCGTCACTCGGCGAGGGCTTCGGCCTGCCGGTGGTCGAGGCGATGGCCTCCGGCGCCTGCGTCCTGACCACCCGGCGGCTGTCACTGCCCGAGGTCGGCGGTGACGCAGCGGTGTACACCGAGCCGTCCGCCTCCGCACTGGCGTCCGCGATGACGCGGCTGCTCGACGACCCGTCGCTCGTCGCGTCGCACCGGGCGGCCGCGCTGGCCCGCGCCGCCTCGTTCACGTGGGAGGCGACGGCAGCCGTGCACGTCGAGGCCTACTCGGCCGTGGCCCGGGACGCCCGGTCCGGGGGTACCCGGTGATCCGCGTCGCCGTGCTGACGGTCACCTACAACACCGGCGAGACCATCCGGCCGTTCCTGGCCAGCGTCGCGGCGGCGTCCTCGGAGCCGGTCGCCGTCGTGATCGCCGAGAACGGGTCCGCCGACATCGACGCGCTGCGGGCGATCGGTGAGTCCTACGGCGCCGTCGTGGTGTCATCGGGGCGCAACCGTGGCTACGGCGGGGGCATCGACGCCGCACTGAGCGCCCTCGACGACGTCCTTCCCGACGTCCGCCCCGAGTTCCTGCTCGTCACGAACCCCGACGTCGTGCTCGCACCCGCCTCGATCGACGAACTCGTGCGCGCCGCCGACCGGCTGCCGTCCGGCGGGTCGTTCGGGCCGCGGATCCTCGACGAGCAGGGTGAGACGTACCCGTCCGCACGCCAGCTGCCGTCGCTCCGGACCGGGCTCGGGCACGCGGCGTTCTCGCGGTTCTGGCCGGCGAACCCGTGGAGCCAGCGGTACTGGTCGACCACGCAGGTCGTCGAGCGCGAGGCCGGTTGGCTGTCCGGCGCGTGCTTCCTCATCCGCACCGACCTGTTCCGGCAGCTCGACGGCTTCGACGAGTCGTACTTCATGTACTTCGAGGACGTCGACCTGGGCCAGCGCGTCGGTCGCTCGGGTCGTGCGAACGTGTACGTGCCGAGCGCCGTGGTCACGCACACCGGGGCGCACTCGACGTCGTCGAACCGGCGCCGGATGGAGATCGAGCACCACCGCAGCGCGTACCGGTTCCTGTCGCGCAAGTACCGCGCGTGGTGGCTCTGGCCGCTCCGTGCCGTCCTGCACGCGGGCCTGTCCGTCCGCGCCCGCTGGGTGACACGGAAGTGATCATCCCCGGTGTCGCCGGAGTGACCGCCGGACGCCCGTAAGATGAACGGGCCGTGAACGGAAGGACACCATGGCCCCGCACCGCGTGCGCTCCAGCAGCGCACTGACCTACCGCTTCTACGGCATCCTCGACGTCGTCCTCCACTCGGAGCACGCCGGCTGGCGTCGGTACTTCGACAACGAGTACGCGCGCATCTCAGACGACGGCACCACGACGACGGCGTCGCTCCGCGTCGACGTGCACGTCACCAAGCGGCCACCGAAGCCGGAGCCCGGCGACATCGTGCGCACCGATCGCTTCAAGGGCCTGTTCCGCTACTCGTACATCGTCCGGGGCATCGACACGGACCACGTCTCGATCTGGTTCCGCCACCACCCGGTCGACCGCGTCTACATGAACGCCATCGGTGTGTACCTGCAGGCGCAGGTGCTCGAGCCGATCGTCTACGCGAAGCTCCTCGAAGAGGACGTCCTGCTCCTGCACGCGGGCGGGGTCGCGTCGACCGAGAAGGGCTTCCTGCTGCCCGCGTACGGCGGCACCGGCAAGACGACGCTCTCGATGTCCCTGATGGCGGCCGGCTACAAGCTGCTCGGCGACGACCTGCTGTTCGTCGAACTCGCCACCGGCCGCGTGCACCCGTACGCACGACCCCTGCACGTCTTCACCTACAACATCCGCAACCTGGTGAACGCGCGGATCCCCACGAAGTACCAGGTCGCCGTCTACACCAAGAACGTCCTGCGGTGGGTGCTCGAGCGTGTGCTGCGCCGCGAGTTCCTCATCTCGACACGGATCCACGCGGACGAGCTCTACTCGGGCGACGTGTTCGCGCACGCCGTCCCGTACACGGCCATCGGGTTCCTCCGGAAGACCGGACCCGCGGTCGAGCAGGTGCGGATCACGGCGGAGAACGTCGACGAGCTCGCCGACGCGATCGCCGCGTCGGAGGACCTGAACGACAGCATGCTGGCCATCCTCGGCGACGACGCCGACCGGGCTGCGGCGTTCGTGGCGCTCGAGCACGACGTCATCGTCCGCCTGCTCGTGCAGTTCGACCGCCTGCTCTACGTGAACACCCGCGCGATGGACCTCGCACACCCCGACCAGCTCGTCGCCGAGCTCGAGCGCGGGTCCTTGGCGAACGCGTGAGCGTCGACTGACCCGCAGTGCTCCCGGACGATCAGTCCGCGCCGCGCAGCTTCCGGAGGCCGGCCGACGCGGCGTCGAGCAGCACGCGCGCCCGGGCGTCGAACGAGTGGTCAGCGGCGACCCGGGCGGCCACGCGGGCGCGCTCGGCGGCCGACGGCCACGCACGGTCCGGCGCGAGCAGCGCCGCCAGGTCGCCACGGCCCCGCGCGACCGCGAGCGTCGGGACGTCGAGGACGTCGGCGATCCCCTCCACCGGGTCGGTGACCACGACCCCGCCGGCGGCGAGGACGTCGAACACCCGGTTGGACACGAACCCACCGGCCGCCATGTCGTCCCAGTGGTCGTTGAGCACCACCCTCGCCGAGGCGTAGGCGGTCGCCACCTCGCTGCGCGCCAGTGACGGTTCGCCGAGCGAACCGGCCGGCACCAGACCGTCCCATCCCGGGCCGTGCACGCGGAGGTCCGCGCCGAGCGCCACGGCGTCCGCCACGAGGGGCCGGACCACACCGCGGGTCGACCCGACGAACACGACGCGACCAGCGTCAGGACCCTGCGCAGGGACCGGTCGGAACACGGCTGGGTCCGTCGCCTGCAGCAACGGGGCGACCGGCACACCGGAGCGTGCGGACGCCGCCGCCGCCCACGCGGGGCCGGCCGCGAACACACGGTCGAACGACCGCAACTCGGTGTCCGCCACGTCGTCGGGGTGGCTGATCACCCAGAGCAGGTTGACCGACGCGGGGTTCGGCGGCACGCGGTCGAGCCCACGGATCACCAGGGTCACGTCGTCCGCGGCGTCGTCGTCCCGCACGTGCGCGTCGCGCCGGTCGATCCGGACACGCTGTCCGAGCCGTTCGAGCGCACCCGCCAGCTCGGCCGCGAAGTGCACGTCGCCCCAGCCGTCGCCCCCGGGTCCGGCCGGCGCGGCGATCTTCAGCGACCAGACGAGGGCCTCGGTGTCGCCGGCCGATCGAGTCGTCGGCGACACGGGGCGTGCCCCCCACGGCGGCAGCGGCGGCCCGGCCACGACGCGCCCTGCCTCCGGCGCGCGGTCGCGCCACACGCTGAACGCGTCGACGGTCGCGGCGTCGACCGTGCGACCGGGCTCCACCGAACGGCTCGCCGCCGCGACCACGCGCACCGGCCCGCCGTGCACGTCCGCGGCCGCGCGGGTCCAGGCCGTCAGCGTCATGCGTTCGTCCGGGAGGCACGGTGCCGGCACCACGGACGAGCCCGGCACCGCGAGCACCGGCTGGTCCACCGCGAACACGGTGTCGACGTCGGCGCTGCTCCCCGACCACGGCAGGGCACCCGGGCGGAGGAGACGAGCGCCGGACCGGACCGAGCCGTCCGGCAGCAGCACCCGGGCCTGGGCGACCGAGTCGGCCGTCGCGAGCGCCAGGAGCCCCTCGGCGTCGATCGTCACCGAGGTGTCGAGCAGCACCAGCGTCCGCCCCACACCGGCAGCGACCCCGGCGTTGATCGCCGAGCCGATGCCGTCGACCGGTTCCGGGCGCACCCACGGCAGTCCGCGGTCGAACGGGTCACGCGGCGAAGCGTCGGCGACGTAGCTCACCGCACGGACGTCGGCAGCGGGGCCGAAGGCCTGACGGGCGACGGTGACCAGGCGGTCGACCTCGTCGTGCCGGTCGGACCGGGTCATGATGAGGACCGTGACGTCGCGGTCCAGGTGCGGCAGCGGGCCGTCGAAGCCGGATACGCGGACGACGGCAGCCGCCGGTGCGGGCACGGGACGGGACACCTGGTCGGGCTGGACGGCCGCCGTCGTACCGCGACGACGACGACCGAACCAACCAGGACCGGGGGTCACGTGCGGGTCAGGAGCCGAGCAGACGCTGCAGGTAGACGCCGTAGCCGCCCTTGACGAGCGGCGCGGCCAGCTCGGCGAGCTGCGCGTCGTCGATCCAGCCGTTGCGCCAGGCGATCTCCTCGATGCACCCGATCTTGAAGCCCTGACGGTCCTCGATGACCTTCACGTACTCGGACGCCTGCATCATCGACTCGAACGTGCCGGTGTCGAGCCAGGCCGTGCCGCGGTCGAGGACCTGGACGCCGAGCTCGCCGGCTTCGAGGTACCGCTCGTTGACCGTCGAGATCTCGAGCTCGCCACGGGCGCTCGGCTCGATCGTCTTCGCGATCTCGATGACCTTGTTGTCGTAGAAGTACAGACCGGGGACGGCGTAGTTCGACTTCGGCTCGGCCGGCTTCTCCTCGATGGAGACGGCCGAGAAGTCGTCGTCGAACTCGACGACGCCGTAGGCCTTCGGGTCGGCCACGTGGTACGCGAAGATCGTCGCACCCGCGACCTCGGTGTTCTTCTTCAGGCTCGTGCCGAGGCCGGTGCCGTGGAAGATGTTGTCGCCGAGGACGAGGGCGACGCTGTCGTCACCGATGAAGTCCTCGCCGATGACGAACGCCTGCGCGAGCCCGTCCGGGGAGGGCTGCACGGCGTACTGGATCTCCATGCCGAGGGCGGAGCCGTCGCCGAGCAGGGCCTTGAACTGCTCGTTGTACTCCGGCGTCGTGATGACGAGCACTTCGCGGATGCCGGCCATCATGAGCGTCGACAGCGGGTAGTAGACCATCGGCTTGTCGTAGATCGGCATGAGCTGCTTGCTGATGCCCTTGGTGATCGGCCAGAGGCGCGTGCCGGATCCACCGGCGAGGATGATGCCCTTCATCGGGATCGCTTCCTTACTTCATTACTTCGTCGTGCGGAGGGACTCGGTGTAGGCGACGCACTCTTCGTACGTCGGCAGCAGACCGGCGGCCGCGGCCGCTTCGAGCGTCGGGGCGCTGGTGTCCTTCTCGGACAGCACCGGGTCGCCGATGCCGTCCGGCAGCGCGAGTCCGACGGTCGGGTCGAGGATCGTGATCCCCTTCTCGCGCTCGGGGTCGTAGTGCGCGCTGACCAGGTAGTTCACGGTCGACTGGTCCTCGAGCGCGACGATCGCGTGGCCGAGGCCCTCGGACAGGTACACGGCCTTGCGGTCGACGTCGTCGATGCGGACCGAGTCCCACTGCCCGAACGTCGGCGAACCGACGCGGATGTCGACGATGTAGTCGATGAAGGCGCCGCGGACGGCGGTCACGTACTTCGCCTGGCTCGGGGCGACGAGGGCGTAGTGGATCCCGCGGGCGACGCCGGCCGACGAGATCGACATGTTCACCTGGCGGAGGTCCAGCGGGTGGCCGACCGTCTCTTCGAGGACGTCGGCGCGGTACGCCTCGAGGAAGGCTCCTCGTGCGTCGCCGTGCTGGACGGGCGTGAACTCCCACGCGCCGGGGATCTTGAGTTCGCGGATCTGCACTGCTGCACCCTACCAAGCCGCTCGGACACCCACCGGCGGCAGGCCGGACCTGCACCGATCCCTGCGGTCGCATAGGCTGTCCTGGCCTCGCGCACCTGCCGGAACCCAGAAACGAGACACTGCGTACCCGTGAAGCTCTTCATCCAGATCCCCTGCCTCAACGAGGAGAACACCCTCGCGAGCGTCCTCGACTCCATCCCACGGCAGATCGACGGCATCGACGAGATCGAGGTCCTCGTCATCAACGACGGCAGCACGGACCGCACCGTCGAGGTGGCGAAGGAGCACGGAGTGCGGCACTTCGTGCACCACACCACGAACATGGGTCTCGCCCGGTCGTTCCGCGACGGGGTGGACTACGCCCTGCTCCACGGCGCCGACATCGTCGTGAACACCGACGGCGACAACCAGTACCCCCAGGCGCAGATCGCCGAGCTCGTGCAGCCGATCCTCCGCCAGGAAGCCGAGATCGTCATCGGCGACCGCCAGACGCGCACGATCGAGCACTTCTCCGGGTTCAAGAAGCTCATGCAGCGCTTCGGCTCCTGGGTGGCGTCGCGCGCAGCCGGACTCGACCTGCCCGACGCGGCGAGCGGCTTCCGTGCGTACTCCAAGTACTCGCTCATCCGTCTGAACATCGTGACGCGCTTCAGCTACTGCATGGAGACCATCGTGCAGGCCGGGTACAAGCGTCTGGCGATCGCCTCGATCCCGATCACGACGAACCCGAAGACCCGCGAGTCGCGGCTGTTCAGCAACATCTGGCAGCACATGTTCCAGTCCGGGTCCGCCATCGCCCGCGTGTACCTGATGTACCGCCCGATGGCGCTGTTCGCCTGGGTCGCCGCGATCCTCGGTGCGCTCGGCGCCTGGCCGCTCGTCCGCTACCTGGTGCTCCTCGCCATGCACACGGGCGGGAACCACCTGCAGTCGATCATCCTCGGCGTGGTCCTGCTCATCACCGCCCTGTTGGCGGTCGTGATCGGGGTCGTCGCCGACCTGACGCGACTGAACCGCACCCTGGCCGAAGAACAGCTCGACCTGCAGAAGCTGCAGCGGTATGGCGACTGAGCGCGTGGCGGACCGCCTCGACCGACGGACCCGCTTCGCGCTCTGGCTCCGCCGTCCCCAGGGATGGGTGGAGATCGTCGCATGGGCAGCACTGGTGGCGTTCGTGGTGTTCACGATCGGGCCCGCGCTCATCGGCCACGGCACCTTCCTGAACACCGGCCTGCTCAACCGGTACACGCCGTGGGGTGAGTCCTTCGAGACCACCACGGGGTCGACCAACATCCTGACGAGCGACACGCTGGACAGCGTGTTCCCGCAGACCACGCTGCTGGTGCGGAGCGCACACGAGGGCGTGTTCGCCGCGTGGAACCCGTTCGTCGCCGGTGGCGTTGAACTCGGCGGGGTGCCGAACTCCGGCGCGTGGTCACCGTTGTCGCTGCCGTGGTGGATCCTGCCGTTCAGCTACGCGCCGGGTGCGGTGAAGCTGCTCGAGATCGTGGCCGTCACCGTCGGCATGTCGCTCCTGCTGCGCCGGTGGAGCGTCCCACGAGCCGCCTGGCCGATCGCCTCGCTGGTCTTCGCCTCGTCTGGCTTCATGGTGGCGTGGTCGAACTGGCCGCAGACCCGCGTCGCCGCGTTCATCCCCCTGCTCTTCTGGGCCATCGACCGTGCCGCGGTCGAGCTCCGGGCGCGCGACGTCATCGGCGTCGGGGCCGTCGTGGCCTCGATGCTGCTCGGCGGCTTCCCCGCCGTGGTCGGCTACGGCCTCTTCGTCGGCGGGATCTTCTTCCTGGCCCGCACGATCGTCGCCCACCGTGCGCTGCGGGGCGTGGTCCTCAGCGGACTGATCGCCGTGGGCGGCATCGTCTTCGGCCTGCTGCTCTCGGCGTGGCAACTCCTGCCCTTCGCGATCAGCGCCTCGAACGTCGTCGACTTCGGCGGCCGTGGACAGCACGGCGGGAGCGGACTCGGGTCGCGGCCGATGGTCACGTCGTGGATCCCCGACGTCTCGTTCCTCGGCAGCTCCGGTGCCGCGTGGAGCAACCGCAACCCGGTCGAGGAGTACTCCTACATCGGCATCGCCGCGGTCGTGCTCATCGCCGCCGCGGTGCTCATCCGTCCGGCCACGAGCCAGCTGTCGGCCGACCGAGGCATCCTCGCCCGCCGTCGCACCCGTGGTGTCCTGACGATCGTCGCCGCGATGCTGGCCTTCAGCGTCGTGCTCGTGTTCCTCGGCGGCCCGATCCTCGCCGCGGCCCGGGAACTCCCCGTCTTCGACAGCAACCCGATCGGTCGCGCCCGCGTGGTCGTCGGGTTCTTCGCAGCGGCACTCGCCGGCATCGGCTTCGGTCGCGTCGTCGAGCCGGAGACCCTGCGTGACGAACTCGCCCGCTTCCGTGCCGCGAGCCCGCTCCGCCGGACCGGCCGGATCGTCGCGATCGTCCTCGTCGTGCTGTTCACGCTGTCCATCGGGCTGCAGACGATGCTCGCGCTCGAGGCGGTCCCGACCGAGTACGTCCACCAGACCAAGGTCGAGGCCCTGACGGTCGGCATCATCGGCGCCGCCGTGGGTGTCGCCGTGCTGCTCGCCTGGTTCTTCCGGTCGCGCGTGGTCCACGTCCTGGTGGCCGTGGCGATCGCCGCGATGGTCGTCGTCCCCGCGATCTCGGCCACGCAGAAGTGGTGGCCGATCGCGTCGCTCTCGACCTTCTACCCGACGACGCCGGCGCTCGCGTACCTGCAGCAGAACGTCTCCGACCAGGAGCGCTACGCCACCACCGGCAGTGCCACGCTGCCCGGCTCGGCCACGTACTACGGGATCCGCTCGGTCACGGGGCACGCGTTCCAGACCAAGGAGTGGAAGCAGCTCATGCGGTCGCTCGACCCGGACACGTACCCCACCGCCACGTACCTGAGCTTCTCGCCCAACCTGATCCCGTCCCTCGTCGAGTCGCCGATCCTCGACCGCGTCGCGACGAAGTACCTCGTCGCCGACCCCTCGGCACCGCTCGCCGGGACCACCGAGGACGGCGACTCCCAGACGAAGTGGTCCGACCTCACCGCGGACAACCCGTCGGTCGACTCGGCGACGAACAGCGGACCGCTCAACGGCATCACGATCACCGGCCCCCCGGCGCTGACGACGTCGAAGGGCGGCATGACCATGACGGTCGCGGTGATCGCCGACGGCACCGGCAAGACGCTGGCGAAGACCGAGAGCTGGGTGCCGGCGCTCGGCGGCGGACGGAACATCGCCCTGCCCGGCTCGGACATCCCCGCGGACACGAAGTGGCACGTCCGCATCACGATCACTGGGCAGTCGAAGCTCGTGCCGATCGGCACCGACGACGACGGCCACGCGGTGATGAGCATCACCCGACCGGTCTCCGGCGACGGCGTGTCCGTCGTGCACACGGGCGACGCCACCGTCTACGAGCGTGACTCGGCGCTCGACCGGGTGCGGTGGGCGTCGGACCAGCAGGTCGTGACCACGGCCGCCGACCGGATCCGCACGCTCGCGGACCCGTCACTGCCCGACGACACGGTCGTCCTGAACCGCACGCCCGACCACACGGCCGGGGGCGGCGACGCCGCCGTCGATCTGCAGGACGGCGACACGAACGAGACCGTGGCGGACGTCGACGCGTCCGCGGGCGGCTGGCTCGTCGTGGCCGACTCGGTGCTGCGCCCCGGCTGGAGCGCCACGGTGGACGGCGAACCCAGCGACCTCGTCACGGCGGACAACGCCGGTGGCGCGGTCTGGGTGCCGAAGGGCCAGCACACCGTCCGCCTGCACTACGCGGTCCCCCGCGCAGCGATCGGCGGCCTGGTCTCCGGCGGCGCGATCCTGGTGGCCGTCGCCGCCTCGGTGCTCGTGTCCGTGTCCGTCCGGCGCCGCCGACGACGCCGACCGGCAGACCCCGGCGACGGCCCGGTCACCGGTCCCGACGGCGACGCGACGGACGGTCCCGACGACCGTTCGGCCGACACCCTAGAATCAGCAGTCGATCCAACGCCAACGGCAACGCAAAGGAACCAGACCACGTGAAGATCCTCGTCACCGGCGGAGCCGGATTCATCGGCTCGAACTTCGTCCGTCGCACCCTGCAGGACGCCTACCCCGGCCTGGAGGGCGCCGAGGTCGTCGTCTACGACGCCCTCACCTACTCCGGCAACGAGGCGAACCTCGCCCCGGTCGCGGACTCCCCCCGCTACACCTTCGTGCACGGCGACATCCGCGACGCCGCGAAGCTCGACGAGGTCGTCCCCACGGTCGACGCGATCGTGCACTTCGCCGCCGAGTCCCACGTCGACCGATCGGTCCGCGACTCCGGCATCTTCGTCGAGACGAACGTCGTCGGTACCCAGCGTCTGCTCGACGCCGCGCTCCGCCACGGCACCGAGCGCTTCGTGCACGTCTCCACCGACGAGGTCTACGGCTCCATCAGCGAGGGTTCGTGGGACGAGGAGCGCCCGCTCGAACCGAACTCGCCGTACTCGGCGTCGAAGGCCGGCAGCGACCTGCTCGCCCGCAGCTACCACCGCACCCACGGGCTGAACCTGTCGATCACGCGGTGCTCGAACAACTACGGGCCGTACCACTTCCCCGAGAAGGTCATCCCGCTGTTCGTCACGAACCTCATCGACGACGTGCACGTCCCGCTCTACGGCGAGGGCAACAACATCCGCGACTGGCTGCACGTCGACGACCACACCCGCGGCATCGCGATGGTCCTGACCCGCGGCCGCGCCGGCGAGATCTACAACATCGGTGGCGGCACCGAGCTCACCAACAAGGAGCTCACGCAGCTGCTGCTCGACGCCACCGGCAAGGACTGGTCGTACGTCGACCGCGTCGCCGACCGGCTCGGGCACGACCTGCGCTACTCGGTCGACATCTCGAAGATCCAGGCCGAGCTCGGCTACGAGCCGCAGGTCCCCTTCGAGCAGGGCCTGGCCGACGTCGTGCAGTGGTACCGCGACAACCGTTCGTGGTGGGAGCCGCTCAAGGAGCGCGCAGCGATCGCATGACCAGGTACCTCATCACCGGCGCCGCCGGCATGCTCGGCCGTGACCTCCAGGCCGCGCTCGCCGGCCGCGACGTCACGGCACGCTCGCGCGCCGAGCTCGACATCACCGACCCGGCCGCGGTGGACGCCGCCGTCGCCGGGCACGACGTCGTGATCAACTCCGCCGCGTACACGAAGGTCGACGACGCCGAGGACCACGAGGACGACGCCTTCGCCGTCAACGCGACCGGCCCGAAGCTCCTGGCCGAGGCCGCGGTCCGCCACGGTGCGAAGCTCGTCACGGTGTCGACGGACTACGTCTTCGACGGCAACGGCACCGCCCCGTACGCCGAGGACGCGCCGACCGACCCGATCAACGCCTACGGCCGCACCAAGGCCGCGGGCGAGGCGTTCGTGCGCGAGATCGCTCCGGACACGTCGTACGTCGTCCGCACCGCCTGGATCTACGGTGCGCACGGGCCGAACTTCGCCGCGACGATGCTCCGGCTGGCCGGCTCGCACGACACCGTGAGCGTCGTCACCGACCAGGTCGGTCAGCCGACGTGGACCGGCGACCTCGCCGCGCGGATCGTCGAGCTCGTCGACGGGGACGCCCCCGCTGGCGTCTACCACGGCACGAACGCCGGGCAGGGGTCGTGGTTCGACTTCACCCGCGCCATCTACTCCGAGCTCGGGCTCGACCCCGAGCGCGTCCTGCCGACGGACAGCGCGGCGTTCGTCCGTCCGGCGCCGCGCCCGGCGTACAGCGTGCTCGGACACGACGGCTGGTCGCGCGCCGGCCTCGCGCCGATGCGCGACTGGCGTGAGGCGCTGCGCGCCGCGGTGGCCGCAGGAGCGTTGACGGCGTAGGCACGGCAGTCGGCCGGGAGGCCCGGATCACGTCCGCCGCGTCGCGGACGTGATCCGGGCCTCCCGTCTCGGTCCCCTGCCGCACCCCGCCGGCGGCGCTCAGGGGCCGGCCCGCCCGCCCTGGTAGGGTCGGGCAGCCGGGCGCCGGGCCGGTCCTCGGCCCCATCACCACGACGAGGAGACCAGCACCATGACCACCCTCCACGTCCTCGTCGACCAGGTCGTCGCCCCCGTTCCGGGCGGCATCGGGCGGTACGCCGAAGAGCTCGCCCGGCACCTCGTCGCCAACGCGCCGACCGGCTGCGACGTGGCCGGGGTCGTGTCGGCGGTCGGCTCCGACGAGATGGCCCACCTGCGCACGCTGCTGCCCGGTCTGTCCGACCTGCAGCGTCTGCCGCTGGCCCGCCGTGAACTCTCGCTCGCGTGGCAGGGCGGCTTCGTCGGTGGCATCGCGAAGGGCATGGTGCACGCGCCGAGCGTCCTCGCTCCCCTGGTCAAGCACGACCGCTTCCAGGACCCGGGCCGGCAGACCGTCGTCACCGTGCACGACACCGTGCCGTGGACGAACCCCGAGACCCTGACGCCCCGCGGCGTCCACTTCCACAAGGCGATGGTGAAGCGCGCGTGGAAGCACGCCGATGCCGTCGTCGTGCCCACCCACGCGGTCGCGAGCGCGCTGAACGAGATCCACCGGTTCGACGACCGACTCCGGGTCATCGGCGGCGCCCCGAGCGGTCGGCTGCGGCTGCCCGTCGACGCCGACCTGCGCGCCGAGCGTCTCGGCCTGCCGGACCGCTACGTACTGGCCGTCGGCACGCTCGAACCGCGCAAGGCGCTCGGGTCCCTGATCGAGGCGCTCGCGCACCCCGACGCCCCCGCCGACATCCCGCTCGTCATCTCCGGCCCGGACGGCTGGGGCGACGTCGACGTGTACGGCACCGCCGAACGCGCCGGGCTCGCCCGCGACCGGGTGAAGGTGCTCGGACGGATCGACGACGCCGACCTCGCCGTCGTCTACGACCGAGCCACGGTGTTCGTGTTCCCGAGCCTCGCCGAGGGGTTCGGGCTACCCGTGATCGAGGCGATGAGCTTCGGGACCCCGGTCATCCACTCCGACGACCCCGCCGTGGCCGAAGTCGCGTCGGACGCCGGCGTGACCGTCGCACGGAGCCCGCGGGACTCCTACCCGGAACGGATCGCGCAGGCGGTCTACCAGGTGGTCAACGACCCCATGCTGGCCGGGCAGCTCGCCGTCGCCGGACCCGACCGGGCCCGCATGTATGACTGGAGCGACTCGGCCGCCGAGACCTGGCAGCTGCACGCCGACCTCTGACGCCTCGGGCGTCAGCCCTTGTAGGCGTAGGTGGCGACCCAGTCGATGCACAGGTGCCCGGTGGCGCCCCAGTTGCCCACCTGGAACATGTAGCGGTGCGCGGTCTTCGGCACGTGCTTGGTGATCTTCTTGATCACCTTGCCGTCGAGGCGGTAGCTGACGGACTTCCCCGGCACCCAGTCGATCGAGTAGGTGTGCCAGGAGCGCCACGTGACGCCGGTGCTCATGCTCGTCGCGTTGGCCTCTTGCCCGGGCGTCATCGAGTGGTGGTGCAGCATCGGCTTCTGGTCGAAGTTCGCCTCGGGGTAGTCGATCTCGCCGTCCGACCACTTGTCCGACGAGGGCCACAGCATGAAGGCCGCGCCGTTCCCGTTGCCGCCGAGGGCCTTGGCGCGGACGATGAACTTCCCGCCCTTGTGTCCCCATGCCCCGGTCGGGGTGCCGAAGGTCCCGGCGGAGCCGTGCTTGCCGTCCAGCTTCACGTCCATGTACCCGTCGTGCGCGCTGATCTGCGCGCCCGAGTAGTACATCCCCCCGGTGCCGTCCGGGTAGGGCTGCCACGACTTCGCGTAGGTCTTCGCGAACACGCCGTTGGCGGCCGCAGGGGTGTTGAAGTTCTCGCGGAAGGTGAGCTTGAACGCCCCGACGTCCGCGGTCGGTGCCGAGCTGGCGGACGCTGCGGTCCCCGACCCGAACGGTCCTGCGACGAGCACGGCGCCGAGGAGCACGACGGTGAGCGCGGCCCGCTTGGTTGCGTGTTGCTGCATGAGCTGTCACTCCCTGACGTGACGGTTCGCACCCGTTCCCGTGGGTGCCGGGTGGCCGGATCTCGACCACCCGCCGTTCACCGTAGTTGCGAAGTGCAGCCCGCGCGCGGGGTTGACAGCGCCGACGTATCCCCAGTACGCGGGGGTTGCAGAACGTTCCGTCCACGCCGAGAAAGTGCTGATCAGCACCGTGTTGCGTCCCCCGTTCTGGGGAGGAGCGCAGCAGCCTCTGGTGTGCTGCGGAGACGCCGTCTGTCGCTGCGGTCTGCTGCGGAGACGCCGTCGTGCGGGTCCCTAGAGGGAGTCGCGCAGACGCGCAGCTTTCTCCTCGACGAGTCGCTCGAGGCCGTCGGCGTAGTCGGTCAGGCAAGCTGCGACCGCGGGCTCCGAGGTGCCGATGATCCGCGCGGCGAGCAGTCCGGCGTTCGCGGCACCGTTGATGGCCATCGTCGCCACCGGGATGCCGGCCGGCATCTGCACGATCGACAGCAGCGAGTCGAGGCCGTCGAGCCGTGCGAGCTGCACGGGGACGCCGATCACGGGCAGCGTGGTCATCGACGCCACCATGCCCGGCAGGTGCGCGGCGCCACCGGCACCGGCGATCACGACGCGGATGCCACGCTCGGCGGCGCCGCGGGCGAACCGGGTCATCTTGTCGGGCGTGCGGTGCGCCGACACGACGTCCGCCTCGAACGGGATGCCGAGCTCGGCGAGGATGTCGGCCGCGGCACGCATCGTCGGCCAGTCGGAGTCCGACCCCATGATGATCGAGACGAGCGGCTGGACGGGTGCGTCGGTGTCGGTCACGCGACGAGCCTAGCCGAGCAGCACGCGGCGCCAGGCGTCGTCGTCGCGGCCGATCGTGCGCTCCTCGGTGACCCACCGGACGGCCCGGTCATCGGCCGTCCCGCGCTCGACGGCGGCGCGCACCGCATCGCGCCAGGCCCCGACGTCGTCCGGCACCGCGACGGCGCCGTGGGCTCGTGCCACGGCGTACGAAGGCCGGTCGGAGACCACCGCGGGCAGTCCGAGTGCGGTGTACTCCAGGAACTTCAGGTCGCTCTTGGCGCGGTTGAACTCCTCGTCGCGGAGGGGCGCGACGCCGGCCCGCCAACGCTCGCGGTGCGCCACGAGCCAGCGGGAGAACGCCGGGTAGTGGCCGTCCGGCACCTCCACACGGCGGAACCAGTCGGCGCCGCCCTCGTCGGTGACCCCGATGACCTCGAGCCGGATCGGTGTGCCGTCGGCGGTGGCCAGGTCGGTGAAGACGTCGCGCAGCAGTTCGAGGTCGGCCGCGTGGGTGAGCGTGCCCATGTAGAGCACCCGGTGCTCGCCGTGCGGGCGCTCGTCGTCGTCCTCGGTCGATCCGGGTGTCCAGAGTCCGGGGTCGAGGGCGTTCGGTACCACCGTGACCTCGCGCGCGACCGGACGCACGACGTCGGCGAGTTCCGGCGTGCTCACCACGACCACGTCGGCGCCGCGGACCAGTGCATCGATCGAGGCGAGGCGGTCCGGGTCGTACTCGGCCCGCGACAACCGCTCGCGTCCGGAGTCGGTGAAGAAGTCGTCGTCGACCTCTGCGACGACGCGGATCCCCCGTGCTGCGGCCACGTCGAGGAACGTCTGCACCGCGTTGCGCGGCAGGTTGTCCCGCTGGACGAGGACCGCGGTGTACGGGGTCGTGTCCGTCCCGTCGACGAACGCGCCGGGGTCGACCTGCCGGACCCCCGCGGTCCCGCTCGCGGCCAGGTGTTCGGTCCGCCGGACGACCCGCACGTGGGCGGACGCGGGGTGCGCGCCGCCGCCGCCCGCGACGACGTAGCCCAGGACCGGCAGCGGTGTGGGCACGGGCACGGCGACTCGCGGCCCGGGTGCGGTGGCGGCGGGTGCGGTGGCGGGTGCGCCCATGACGGCTCGGCGCAGTCGGCGAGCGGCCCGGCGGACGAGATCACGCGGCATGCGCCCATCATCCCGCACGGAGCGACCTCGCCACGCCGGACCGTCAGCGCCGCACCGTCAGCGCCGCACCGTCAGCGCCGCACCGTCAGCGCCGCCCGACCGTCACCGTCCGGCAGGCACCCACGAGCCGGTCCGCCCCGAGCCCCACGTTCCGGGCGACCGCGCAGACCTTGTGCTTGCCCGCCGTGACGGACACCGTACCGGCGAACCCGTGCGCAGCACCGGCACCCCAGGTCCGGTCGACGTCGGCGCGCGTCCGGCCCGCTGACAACGACTGCACCCGCCGTCCGTCGACGCTGACCACCACCGAGGTCGCGGTCGTCACGGCGTCGCCGTCGAACGCCCAGCCGCGCAGGGCCACACCGCCGGACACCGCCTGCACCGACTCGAGGGAGCCGTACGGATCGTGCCGGAAGGCGCGGACGGTGGCGCACCCGAGCGTGGTGTCCGAGCCGGCGCCGATGTTGACCGCGGTCACGCAGACCCGGCGAGCGCCGGCAGCAGCGGGGACGACGGCCTCGAAGCCGTGGGTCGCCCCGACACCAGCGGCCGCGTCGACGTCGCTGCGGCGGAGTCCGGCGGTCACGGCTCCCGCGGCGACGCCGTCGACCGTGGCGCGGACCCGGACGGGCTGGGTGGGGTCGTCCTCGTCGAAGGCCCAACCCCGGACCCGGACACCACCACCGGTGCCGGCGACCACCTCGAGCGATCCCTGCGGAGCGAGGTCGGCCGCGGGGACTCCGAGGCGGGCGTTCGCGACCAGGGCCTGGGCGTAGGAGGACCACCACTTGCCCGCGGCCGGGGCGCCGTTGCAGGTGCCGTCGCTCGCGCCGGGGGTCTTCACCCACAGCAGGGCGTCGAGTGCGGTGCCGTCGGCGACGACCCGGGGCGAGGTGCCGAGTCCGGCGCCGGGACCGTTGCACCAGGTCCCGCGCCAGCCCTGTCCGTTCCGCGAGGTGTCGATCACGTAGTGCGAGCCACCGGTCGCAGCGGACACCTTCTGCGCGTAGGCCTGCTCCTGGGCGGTCGGGTAGTAGTTGGCGACGTTCGTGAAGAACCCGCGGGCCTGCTGCACGCCCGCGCTGTCCAGCCGGGCCGCCATGGTCGCCGGCGGCACCCAGTTCGAGTTGCCGGCGTCCAGGTACGCGGGCACCCCGGCGGCGGTGAGCCCGGCGACGGTGCGGGAGAGGATCCGGTAGCGCTGGTCGTCGAGCGAGGTGCTGCACTTCGCGTTGCTGAGCATCGCGAGGGAGTCCGGCTCGACGATCACGGCGGCGCGGTGCCCAGTGAGCGCGGCGGTCACCTGGTCGACCCAGGCGTCGTAGGAGGATTCCGAGAACCCGCCGGCGGAGTACCCGCCGCAGTCCCGGTCCGGGATCGCGTACAACACGAACACCGGGGTGGTGCCGGAGTCGTCGGCGCCGGTGACCGCAGCGCTGATCGTCTTGGTCAACTGGGCGCCCTGGGTCCACTCGCCGAGCCAGGTCGCGACGGGGTACCGCGCGATCGTCGAGGCTGCGGCGGCACCGGCGGGGTCCGCGGTGGCGAGCGCGGTGGCCGCCTTGGCTGCTTCGCTCGTGGGTGACCGGTACGGACCGGCACCGTACAGCGACGCAGCCGATGCGGACCGGATCGTCGGGGCGGACGTGGCAGCGGACGCGCCGCTCACCGCCAGCAGCGCGCCGGCGAGGGCGGTGAGTGCGACGGCGGTGCCGCAGACGACAGCACGGCGCGGACGGCGGCGCATGGACACACTCCTCGGACGGTCGACCCCTGACCGGTCCATGGGAACACGGGCCGCTGCCGGTCACCACCCGCCAGTGCGGGTGCCACCCGAGCGGGTGTCGGCAGTCCTGGGGACGCACCTGCGCCCTGGACGCGACCCGCAGACGGACGGGAGGCCCGTGGTGGCGTGGCCACGGGCCTCCCCCCACCGGCACGGCCGGACCACCGCTTGCGCGTCGCTCCGCTACCGGCGGCGTGGGCCCAGTCCGTCATCCGCCCGGTCGACGGACCCGGTGTCAGTCGTCGAAGTGCGCCGCCGCGGCGCGCGCCCGGTAGACGACGTCGTCGACGTCGTCGCCGATCACCGTGACGTGGCCGATCTTCCGACCGGGGCGCGGTGCCTTGCCGTAGAAGTGGTACTTCGCCTCGGGGAACGCTTCGAGCGCGGCCGGGTAGCGGGCGGCGAGGTCGCCGTCGGCCGGTCCGCCGAGCACGTTGACCATCACGGCGGCCCGGGCGAACGACCCGGTGGCACCGAGCGGCAGGTCGAGGACGGCGCGCAGGTGCTGCTCGAACTGGCTCGTCGTCGCACCGTCGATCGTCCAGTGGCCGGTGTTGTGCGGTCGCATCGCGAGTTCGTTGATGAGGATGCGCTCGTCGGCGGTCTGGAACAACTCGACGGCCAGGACCCCGGTGACCCCGAGCTCCTCGGCGATGCGGACCGCGATCGACTCCGTCACGTCGGCGATGCGTCCGGCGCTGTCGGGCGCGGGGGCGATGACCTCGGCGCAGACCCCGTCGCGCTGCACGGTCTCGACCAGCGGCCACGCGACGACCTGGCCGGAGGGGCGACGGGCGACGGACTGCGCGAGCTCGCGGGTGAACGGCACGAGCTCCTCGGCGAGCAGCGCCTGCCCGCCGCCGGCCTCGGCGACCGCGATGAACCAGTCGTCGACGTCCGAGGGGTCCGACACGACCCGGACGCCCTTGCCGTCGTAGCCACCGCGGGGTGTCTTCACGACCGCGCGGCCGCCGTGCTCGTCGAGGAACGCGCGGAGTTCGTCGGGGTCGTGCACCGCGGCCCAGTCCGGCACCGGGAGACCGAGTTCGCTGAGCTTCGAGCGCATCGTGATCTTGTCCTGCGCGACGGCCAGCGGGCCCGGGCCGGGGCGGACCGCCACACCGGCGTCGACCAGGGCGCGCAGGACGTCCTGCGGCACGTGCTCGTGGTCGAACGTGACGACGTCGACCTCGCGGGCGAACGCCAGCACGGTCTCGACGTCGTGGTAGTCGCCCTCGGCCGTGGCGGCGATCGCGGCCGACATGCCCGGCCCCTCGGCGAGCACCCGGATGTCGATCCCCAGCTCGACGGCCGCCGGCACCATCATCCGTGCCAGCTGTCCTCCGCCGATGACCCCGACGCGCAACGCCATGCTGTGTGATCCTTCCGGCGTTCACACCGACCGGGGTGAACGCGTTGTCTACAATCGCTGTTCGGGTCGCACTGTGCACGACCCGCGACAACTCTACGGATCCTGGAGGGCACGTGCGGCGCCTCATTGCCCAGCTGGCACGCTTCGGCGTGGTCGGCGCCGTCGGCTTCGTCGTCGACACCACGGTGTTCAACGTCCTGCGCATCACCGTCCTGAACCCCGACGACGTGCACTCCGGGCCGTTCTGGGCGAAGGTCATCTCGACCGTGGTCGCCATCTTCGTGAACTGGATGGGCAACCGGTACTGGACGTTCCGTGAGCAGCGCCGTGCGGTCGCGACGCGGGAGGGCGTCGAGTTCGTCGTCGTGTCGCTCGGCGGCATGGTCATCGCGCTCGCGTGCCTCGGGGTGTCCCACTACGCGATGGGACTCACCTCGGTCTTCGCCGACAACGTCGCGAACATCGTCGGCCTCGTGCTCGGCACGGTGTTCCGCTTCTGGCTCTACAAGGTGTGGGTGTACCACCCCGAACGCACCGCCACGGTGCCCGCGGCCGCCGACGTCGCACGTCAGGACGCGCTCTAGGATCGATCGGGTGACGGCCCACGAGACCACCACCCGCACCCGCGACAGCACCCCGACCACCGCGCCACCCCGCACCGCTCCCTGGGAGCGTGTGGCGATCGCGGTCGTCACCGCCACCTTCGGCCTGTGGCTCGTCGCCTGGGCGCTGGTCGTCCCGGTCTTCCAGGCTCCGGACGAGACCGCCCACATCGACGCCGCCGTGCACGTCGCACTCGGCGACGCCTGGGCCGCCCCCGGTGCGTTGCACGTCACGAACGCCGTCGAGGCCGCGAAGACCGAGCTGGCCACGAAGCCGTCCAGCCAGTGGTCGACCGTCAGCGAGCTGCTGCAGAACGCTCCCGGACCGTCCGCGACCGTGAACCAGATGACCCAGCACCCGCCGACCGCCTACCTCGCCGGTGCCGCCGTGCTCCGGGCCGTGGACTTCGGCGACCTGCGCTGGGACCGGGCGTTCATCGCGCTCCGACTCGCCGACGTCCTGGCCGTCACCGCACTCCCCCTGCTCGCGTGGGCATCCGTCCGCCGGGTGACCCGTTCCCCGCGCGCCGCGCTCGTCGGCGGGCTCGCGGTGTTCGCGACGCCCGAGCTCGCGTCCATCGGGTCATCGTTCTCGAACGACGCCCCCGTGCTGCTCGTCGCCGGCGTCGTCGTCTGGCTCGCCACCCGGCTGTTGACCGGCGACACCCGGTGGCGCACCACGATCGCCCTGGCGGCGGTCCTCGGTGCCCTGGTCTGGATCAAGGGGACTGGTCTGCCCGCGGTGCCGTTCGTCGCCGTCGTCGTGCTCTTCGCCGGTGCCGGGGTGCTGTCCCTGCGGCAACGGGTGGTGCGCACCGTCGTCGCGATGGCCGTCTCTGGGGGCATCGGCGCCTGGTGGTGGGTCCACAACTGGTTCGCCTACGGCCGGATCCAGCCGAACGGCTACGCGTCCATGCGGCCGCCGAAGGACTTCCCACCGGGCGAGCACCCGACCCTGGGACACTTCCTCGACGTCAGTTGGGGAACCCTGGCACGCACGTTCTGGGGCAGCTTCGGTGCACGGGCACAGGTGAGCATGGGCGACCTGCTCACCGCCGTCCTGACGATCATCGTCCTGGTCGTCCTGGTCGGCTGGGCGTTCCGGCGTGGCCCGGACCTGCGGGTTGCCCTGTGCCTGGCGGTGTTCCCGGCACTGCTCATCGGCATCCAGAACGAGACGAGCGCGGGCGCGTACCTCCGGACGACCGAGGTCGCCGCCACCCAGGGCCGCTACTACTTCCCCGCGATCCTGTGCCTGATCGTGCTGAGCGCTCTGGCCTGGCGTCGCCTGGTACCCGCCGGACGCGCACGCTCGTGGGTCGCGGTGGCCCTGGCCGTCCTGCTGCCCGCCGTGGGCGTGTACGGGTTCGCGGTGGCGTCGGCGTGGTTCTGGAACGCCGCCCTGTTCCCGGTGACGGGCCGCGGGCTGCTCCGCTACTCCGAGATCGGGCCGGTGCCGCCAGCGGTGCTCGTGGTCGTGGTCGCGCTGGTGGCCGTCGGCCTGGTCACGTCGGTCGTTCAGGTCGCCCGCGCCGACCGTCGGGTGGCCGTGCCCGCGTCGTGACCTGGCGTCACGCGGCGGGGGCGCTGCCCTCCACCGCGGACGGGTCGTCGGTCGGGCGGCCGCGGCGGAACCAGGTCGGTGCTGCGGCGCAGAGCAGGAACAGCCCGTCGACCGCCAGGCTCCAGACGCGGGTGACGACGACCACGACGAGGGCGATGGGCACCGGCATCACGATGGCGAGGAGCAGCGCCTGCACGCCCTCGCGGACGCCGAGGCCACCGGGGGCGAACACGGCGAGCATGCTGATCGCCGAGGCCATGCTGGCGGCACCGATCACGAACGCTGCGTCACTGAGCTGGAGCGTCGGGTACACCGCCAGCGTGATGAAGTAGTACGCGGTGCCCGACAGGATCGCACCGGCGACGTACAGCCCGGCGCCGCCGAGCACCGTGCCGAGGTTCGGGCGGACGTCGGCCTCGAGCGGCTTGCGGCGCAGGATCTTCAGCGCGATGCCGATCAGGAAGACGAAGACCCGCGGGATCAGGCAGACGACACAGCCGACGAACGCCGCGACCATGAGCGCGATGAGCCACGGGTCGAGCGCGTGCGTGCGGGGGTCGATGAGCAGCAGCACGAGCGCCAGGGCCAGGGTGGCGGCGATCTGCAGCGCACCCTCGAGCAGGCCGCTGACGCCGAGCCGGGCCTTCGAGACACCGTGCTTCGAGGCGAAGTAGACCTTGCCGATGATCCAGGTCGCGGCCCCGGGGATGTAGCGGCCCATCCAGGACTTGGCGTACACGTAGGTGAGCGTCACGCCGGAGCCCTTGAGGCCGGTCGCGCCGAGCCGTCGCAGCAGGTAGAACCAGATGCCGACGCCCCAGTAGCGGAACCCGAGGCTGATCAGCGTCGCCACGACGACCCAGGACCACTGCCAGTCCAGGCCGGCGAGCTGGCCCCAGTCGACGCTGCGGACGTAGAGCAGGAGGAAGACCGCGAGGAGCACGTAGAAGACGATCGGGACCGCCTTGACGAGGAACCGTCGCCAGGACGGCGGACGCTTCCCCTCGGGGGCCGGGGCGTCGCTGGTGGTTCCTGACAAACGGGTCTCCTGCCGGTGCTGCTGAGCTCAGGTCATGCTAGCCGCTCCGGTGTGTGCGAAACTTGCCGCCGACACGACCGACCGAACACCGACACGAGGATGCCGTTGCCCAACCAGCCACGGGAGAGCGCCCGACTCGAGTTCACGTACCTCGACGGGCTTCGAGGACTCGCAGCCTTCGCCGTCGTGTTCCACCACACGTACCTGTTCACCGGCCTCACCGACGCCGCGAAGACGGACATGCCGTGGATGCGTCCGATCATCGGGTGGGGCTACCTCGGTGTCCCACTGTTCATCGTGCTGTCCGGCTACGTGCTCATGCTGCCGGTGATGACCCGCTCCGACGGCTACCGCGTGCCCGGCGGCTTCTGGAAGTTCATCTGGCGACGTGCCCGACGGATCCTCCCGCCCTACTGGGCGGCGCTCGTGCTCTTCGCCGTGGTGGTCCTGTTCGTACCGGTGATGCACAACCCGAACGGCACGCAGTGGGACACGAAGCTCCCGATGGGGTGGGGCGCGTTCCTGACGCACCTGTTCCTGGTGCACGACTTCTTCCCGACGTACATCGGCAAGATCAACGGGCCGATGTGGAGCGTCGCGATCGAGTGGCAGATCTACTTCCTCATGGCGCTGCTCATCCTGCCGATGTGGCGCCTGCTCGGCGGATGGGTGACGACCTCGGTCCTCGTCGCGGCCGGACTCTGGATGGGCGTCGAGAACCGGTACGCCTCGATGCACCCGTGGTTCGTGGGACTCTTCGCCATCGGCATGCTCGCGGCGGCGATCACCGTACGGGCCCGCGACGCGCACCTCGAGGGACGGCTCCGGTTCCTCGCGCCGCGGTGGACCGGCTGGGTGACCGGCACCCTCGTCGTCGCGGCGACCGCTGCGATGGTCCTGATGTTCGCCTCGCGTCGTCTGTACTTCCAGCAGCAGACCTGGCCGTCGGAGATCGCCATCGGCGTGCTCTCCGGGATTGTCCTCACGTGGCTCGGCGTGGCCGCCGTCACGGGCCACCACACCTGGTTCTCGCGGTTCCTCGCCTGGAGGCCGTTCGTCCTCGCAGGACTCGTCTCGTACTCGGTCTACCTCTTCCACAGCCCCTTGCTGGCGTTCGGCAACCTGCTCCTGCTGCCCCTGGGGCTCTCGACGAAGTGGCAGTTCCTCGTCATGGTCGTCGTCGTGGTGCCCGTGACGATCGCACTCTGCGTCGGCTTCTGGTGGCTGGTCGAGCGGAACTTCCTCAACCAGCGGCAGCGTCACGCCGCCGCCGAGGTCGCCTCGCGGGAGCCGATCCCCACCGTCGAGACCGTCCAGCCGGTGCGCGAGTCCAGCGTGCGCTGAGCGGCCAGGCCCCGCGACTCGGCGGCTACCATGGCTCGGACGCGACGTGGGCGACAGGGCTCCACGCATCTCGACGAGGAAGACGAGAACGCATGCGCAGATCCAGCAGAAGACTCCTCGGCCTGGGCACGGCGACGGTGGTGGCCGGGGCGATGACACTGGTGGCCGGTCCGGCGTGGTCCGAGACAGCAGGCACCGCGACGGCCTCGACCAGCCCGAGCGCCGGCACCAGCGCGGGCACGACGGCGACCGGGAGCACGACCACGACCGGGCCGTCCGTCGCCGAGATGGACGCGAGCGGCAACCACGTGATGGGTGCCGGCATCGCAGCACACGCCGGGCAGACCCGGGTGGCCGCCGACCTGCCCGTCGGGCCGACGCCCCTCGGCACGAACACGAAGGTCGCCGCCGCGGCGAAGCGCCCGACGGGCAAGATCAACGGCATGGACGTCAGCGCCTGGCAGCCGAACGTCGACTTCACGGCGGCCTACGGGCTCGGCGCTCGCTTCGCCTACATCAAGGCGACCGAGGGCGTCTCGTACGTCAGCTCGACGTACGCGTCGCAGTACCGGAACGCCAAGAACGCCGGCTTCATCCGCGGCGGCTACGTGTACGCCCAGCCGAGCAAGGCCAGCGGCGCGGCGACCGCGAACTACTTCTTCGCCCACGGCGGGCAGTGGACGGCCGACGGCGTCACGCTCCCCCCGCTGCTCGACATCGAGTACGGCACCGCGGCCCAGGGCGTCTGCTACGGCAAGAGCTGGCCGCAGATGCGGTCGTGGATCGCGGACTTCTCGGCGACCGTCTACAAGAAGACGCACCGCTACCCGGCGATCTACACGACGACCGACTGGTGGAAGCGCTGCACGAACAACAGCATCCGGTTCTCGAAGAACCCGTTGTTCGTCGCGATCTACCCGGTCAAGGACTTCTCCGGCCCCGGGACCCTCGGGGCCAGCTGGAAGTCGACCGGATGGCGCTTCTGGCAGTGGGCGGCCAGTGGGACGCTCCCCGGCGACCAGGACGTCTACCGCAGCGCGGACGGCGCGAACCTCCGCGCGTTCGCCAAGAAGACGGAGTAGCCCCGCCGGACGTCAGCGGGTCTGGCGGGTGGCCTCGGCGAAGTCGGCGTCGAGGGCGGTCGCCATCCGGGCGACGCCGTCGGCGAGCTGCTCGCGGACCGCGTCGCGGTTCGCGTCGAGTGCCTCGAGCTGTGCCGTGACGTCGTCGACGAACGTGGGTTCGAGCGCGGCCTCGATCGGCTTCGAGAACTCCTGCTGGCCCATCTGCTCGAAGAACAGTCGGCCCTTGTCGACGTAGTAGAGCACGGCGGCCGGGACGCCCGCGATGGTCGCGACGATGGCGGAGTGCAGGCGGCTCGCCAGGAACAGGCGGCTGCGAGACATCAGGCCGGCGTACTCGGCGGGCGAGAACTCGTCGGCCTCGACCACGTGGGTGCGGTCGCCGTGCTGCATGAGGGCGATGACCTCGCGCGCGAAGGCGGCATCGCCCTCCGAGGCCTCCATGTGCATCGGGTAGAACACGACGTCGGCGTCCCAGCGGTCGATCACACGGTCGGCCAGGTCCGCGACGGCCTGGCGGTAGGTGACGAGGCGGTCGCTGTCGACGCCGGTCTGGCGGAAGCGCTTCGGCAGGAAGCGGAACGGGATCCAGCCGCTGCGCTTGTAGTGGAACCAGCGGCGGACGCCGAACCCGATCGAACCGTCGAGACGCTCGGCGGTGAGGCCCGTGGTGCGCTCCAGGCGCTCGAGCACGCCGGCGTCCGGCGCCGTGACGGTGCCGACGACGGCCGGGTCGAAGGACGACACGATCGGCGTCGTCACGCCCCACGCCAGGAGCTTCTCGCGGGACTCGTCGTCGCGGACGGCGAACGAGCGGCACAGGTCGACGGTGGCGCGGATCAGGCGCTTGCTGACGCCTGCGGTGGTCGGACCGATGCCCTGGAAGGCCCCGACCAGGTTCTTGTTGACCGCACGGACGAGCAGCATCTTGCCGAACCAGTACACGAGGCCGAGCTTGTTCGTGTAGTCCTTGAGGATCTCGCCGCCACCCCACAGGACGACGTCGGCGCTGCGCGCGGCACGCAGCAGGGCGAACAGGTCGCCGATGCCGGTGCTGTACGGCGACACCGGCAGGAACCGGATCCCGAACCACGCGGCGTCCCGCTCGGGGTACTGCGACAGCGAGACGATCTCGGCGTCGGGCCACCGTCGGCGGACGAGCTCGACGTTGCCGGCGAGGATCGCCCGGTCCCCGCGGTTGTGGGGCGAATCGCTATTGTGGATCAGAACGCGCACGGGTGGAGAGCCTACCGGACCGTCCCCCGCGACCCCCGGAAAGGCACGATGTCCCGCCCC
>NZ_CACSJV010000041.1:0-34026 GCF_902706105.1 Curtobacterium sp. 18060
ACCATGCACCAGTCCACCAAGCCGCCCGTCCGCCGCGCGGCGACGATCGGCATCGTCGTGGCGGCGACCGCCATCGGCTCGGTCATCGGCGTCGGCACGTCCGCGACGGCGGCGACGCCGACGGAACCGACGAGCACCACGGCCACTGCGACGCCGAGCGCCGACCCGACGGCGGAGGCGCCGACACCCAGCGCCAGCCCGACACCCAGCGGAACCCCGACGCCCAGCGCCACCCCGACGCCCAGCGGAAGCCCGACGCAAAGCGCCGGCCCCGCCGCGAAGGCCTCGGACAGCGCCACCCCGGCGGCAGCACCGGGTGACGGCAGCGACCTCGCGTTCACCGAGCCGTCGACCCAGGCCGCCCCGCTCACACTCACCGCGACGGTCGGCACGCCGTTCAGCCACACCTTCACCACCACGGGCGGCGACGGCACCGTCGCGTACGCCATCCAGGACGCCCCGTCGGCGGACTACACGGTGAACGTCGAGACCGGCGTGCTGAGCGGCACGCCGACGACCGCCGGCACGTTCGACTTCGAGGTCGTGGCCCTCAGCGGCTCGACACAGGTGACCGAGTACGTCCGCCTGACCGTCTCGCCGTCGCCGGTCGTCTTCACCGAGCCGTCGACGAAGGCGAAGCCGCTCGCCCTCACCGCCACCGCCGGCGCGACGTTCACGCACACGTTCCGCACCACGGGCGGCACGGGTTCGCTGGCGTACGCGATCCAGGACGCGCCCTCGTCCGACCTGACCGTCAACGTCGAGACCGGGGTGCTCACCAGCACGGTGACCACCGCGGGCACGTACGACTTCGAGGTCGTCGCGCTCCGCGGCACCGCGACCGCCACGGAGTACGTGCGCCTGACCGTCCTGCCGGCGGCACCCGTCGGGGTCCTCGCGATCGTCGACACCGGCACGCCCGGCGCAACCGTCTGGTCGGTCGCCCCCGGTGGCGTCATCAGCGCGTTCTCCGGCGGTGGCGAGCCCCTCGGCACCGTCGCGTCGATCCCCGTCCAGCAGGGCGGCTCGCTGGTGGTGTCCGGCCTCGCCGTCGACCGGTTCGGCAACCCGACCGCACCGGCTTCCGTGAGCACCGGGTTCGGCGCGACCGTGACGAGCTCGGTCGCATCGGACCAGGTCGCAGCCGATCCCCGCGGCGACGCCTCGAAGGTGACGTTCCCGCACGCTTCGGACCACCGTCTCACCATCACCCAGGGTGGCGCCTCGACCACGTTCGTCGTCGCCGTCCGACCCGTCGCCACGGCCGCTGTGGCGACCACGACGAGCGGCACCGGCAGCACCCTCGCCTACACCGGCGCCGACGAGACCACGCCGTTGGCCTGGGCCCTCGGTCTGCTGGCCGCCGGCGGCGGCCTGTTGGTCCACCGCCTGCGTCGCCGTCGCGCCTGAGACGCGACCGACGATCGGACGGGAGGCCCGGTGCCAGCTGGTACCGGGCCTCCCGTCCGTCGTGCGGGAACCCCCAACCATGGTCACATTCCGATCAAGACGGTCGTGTCCGCGCGCGGATACCAATACGATCCGACCAAGCCGAGGATTCTCGGCGGATTCTTATGTTCCGGCACCCGACCGGACTGAACCCCTGGGGGAAGAAGTGCGCCGTAGCACCTCCACCGTCCGACGCGCGTGCGCCGTCGGCACCACCGTCGCGCTGATCGGTCTCACGACCGGTCTGGGCGTCATGACCGCCACCGCCGCCACCGCGGCCGAGCCGACCGCGGCCGTCTCCGCCCCGGCGACGACCGGCGCCGCTGACGGCACCACGCCGAGCGACTCCGCGACGGACGGCACGGGCACGCCCGCGGCCGACACCGGTGCGACCGACGGTACCCCTGCCGCCGGCGACACGACCGGTGACACCACCGGCGACGACGGCGCTCCGGCGGGCGACGGGACGAGCACCACCGCCCCGACCGCTCCGGCCGTCGAGCCCTCCGCGCCCGAGACCACGGCTCCGGCCGTCGAGACCCCGGCACCGACCGCGACGCCGACCCCGGACGTCACCACGAAGGCCGTCGACGCGACCGTCACCATCGACGGTGCAGCGAAGGTCGGCACGCTCCTGAGCGCCGTCGTCACCGGCTTCGACGAGGACTCCACGTACAAGTACGTCTGGGCCGACCAGGACCGCAACGTCCTGTCGAAGACCGCGACGTACCGCATCGACCCCACCGACGTGCGCAAGACGATCACCGTCACGGTGACCGGCACCCTGCCCGACGCGACCGAGACGACCTCGGTGACCTCCGCGGCGACCGCGCCCGTCACCCAGGACCCCGCGTTCCTCGGCACCGACGGCAAGCCGACCACGGCCGGCGCCGACGCCGACCACCCGCTCGAACTGAGCACCGCCGCCGGCGACGCGTTCTCGCACACGTTCCGCGCGCAGGGTTCACCCGAGCCGACGTACAAGCTCGACTGGTTCTCGCAGGACGATGCGGAGTACGCCGAGGAGTACCCCGAGGAGGAGACCACCCCCGCGGACCAGCTCCCCGAGGGCCTGACCTTCGACGCGTCGACCGGTGAGCTCAGCGGCACCACGACCGACGCCTGGGACTGGGAGTTCGCCGTCACCGCGACGAGCGGCACCGTCTCGGTCACGCAGTACGTCTCGCTCACCGTCGAGGCCGGCGCGCCGGTCGGGGTCCTGGTGTTCACGACCGACCGCGCGGGCCTGTTCACCGACGACGAGACCGAAGACCGGACGACCTGGATCGTCGAGCCCGACGGCACCGTGCTCACCATCACCGAGGACGACTTCGCCGTCGGTGGTCGCCCGACCATCAAGCAGGGCGGGACGCTCGTCGTCCAGGGCGGTCTCGTCGACCGCTGGGGCAACACGATCGGCGGGCTCGACGAGGACGCTCCGGCGGTCGCACCGACCGTCACGTCGGACGTCGCCAGTGACGTCATCACGCCGGACCCCGACTTCGGCGACTTCGGTTTCGTGAACGTCACGTTCCCGCACGCGTCGGTCCACAACCTGTCCGTCACGCTCGGGTCCTTCAGCACCTCGTTCGCCGTCGAGGTCCAGCCGACCGCCGCCACCGTCGTCACCCCGACGACCCCGGTCGCGGCGGCCCCGGTCACCCCGACGAACCGTGGCCAGCTCGCCTACACGGGCTCGGACGCCACCGGCGCCCTGCCCTGGGCCCTCGGCCTGCTCGTCGCCGGTGCCGGCCTCATCGGTGCCCGCGCCCTGCGCCGTCGCCGCGCACAGCGCTGACCGACGACCAGCGCTGACGTACGACCAGCGCTGACGGCCCCGTCGTCTCCCGTCCGTCGCGTGCCCGCGTGACGGACGGGAGGCCCGCCTCGGCCCCGCCTGACCCCGCACCGGGGCGGCGGGGCCGTTTCCGTCCCACCGTCGGTAGCGTGGACACCATGCCCACGCTGCTGCACATCGACTCCTCGGCCGACCTGTCCCACTCCCGTTCGCGCGCGCTGACCGCCGCGTTCGCCGACGCCTGGCGCGCCCGCGGTCCGGAGTACACGGTGGTCCGCCGCGACCTGCACGTCGACCAGCTCCCCCACCTCGAGACCTCGGCGCTGCACTGGGCGGCAGCGGACCGCACCGCGGACGAGACCGTCGCTCCCGAGGCCGAGGCCCTGCGCCAGGAGGTCATCGACGAACTCCTCGCCGCCGACGTCGTGGTCGTGGGGTCGCCGCTGTACAACTACACGGTGCCGTCGACGCTCAAGGCCTGGATCGACCGCATCCACGTCCCCGGGGTCCTGGCGGGCGACGTGCAGCCCCTGGCCGGCCGTCCGGTGGTCACCGTGGTCAGCCGTGGCGCGACCTACGACGCCGGCACCCCGACCGAGGACTGGGACCACGGCTCGCCGGTCCTGCACCTCATCCTCGGCACGGCCCTCGGCATGAAGCTCTACCCGATCACCGTCAGCGCGACGCTCGCCGACCGGCTGCCCGACCTCGCCCCGCTCGCCGAGCACGCGTCCGCCGAGCTCGCCGACGCGACGACGACGATCGAGCGCCTCGCCACCACGCTCGGCTGAGGTCAGGCGGGACGGACCTCGCCGGACCGGCCGAGCAGCTCCGCGTGGAACGCCGTCTGCGTCAGTGCACTCGCGAGCAGGAACCCGGTCATCGATTCGATCCCGCCACTGAACGGCACGCGTGCGGCGACCTCGAACAGCGTGGGCCCGTCGAGCAGGTCGAGCGCCTCGGCGACGTGCCGCGACCGCTCCTCGCGGTGTCGGGCCAGCGTCTGCGCGCGGGCGACGACGTCGGCGAACCGGTACTCGTGGCCCGGGCAGACCTCGAGTCCGGCGTGCACGTCGAGTCGGCCGAGCGACGCCAGGTAGTCGCCGAGCGGGTTCGTGGCGGTCCGACCGCCGAGGCCGATCCCGGAGTTGATCCGCGGCAGCACGTGGTCACCGGTGAACAGCAGCCCGTCCGCCTCGTCGACGAAGCACACGTGCCCGGCGGTGTGCCCGGGCGTCCAGAGCGTCCGGATGGTGCGCCCCGGGATCGGCAGCACGTCGCCGTCGGCCAGCAGCAGGTCGGCGTAGGGCGCCTCGCTCCGACCGAGTCCGATCCGTCGCCCGCTCCCCCAGGCCGCGACGACGCCGTCGTGCAGCTCGGGCGGCAGGCCCCACGTGGCGATGTCGGCGTCGTTCCGCACCGCGTCGGTGCGCTCCCGCTCCAGCGCGTCGACCTCGAGCTCGTGCATCGCGACCCGAGCACCGGTCGCTCGGCGGATCGCGGCGGCGGCACCGAGGTGGTCGGCGTGCAGGTGCGTCACGGCGACGAGGGACACGTCGTCGAGCGACCGGCCGATCGCCGACAGTGCGGCGCGGACCTCGTCGAGCCCGCCGTCGACCGACCACCCCGGGTCGATCAGCGCCAGGGATCCGTCCGACCCCTCGACGACGTAGACCAGGGTCGCTTCGGGCACCCCGAACCGGAACGGCACCGCGAAGGTCCAGATCCCCGGCCGGACTTGTTCGACGGGCGGCAGGACGCCGTCGCGGAGCGCGGCGGCCTGCACGGGGCTGATCGGTTCCGGAGCCGGCGCTGCCGACGGGGGCACGGTCGTCACCCGCACCACACTACTGACGCGAGCCGACCTGCCCAGCGCTCTCCGGGCCTCCCGGCCGCACTTCGTGAGCAGAAATGGTCGAGTCGTCGCGCCGGACCCGACCATTCCTGCTCACCAAGCGCACACCCCGCCCACGCAAGCCCCACCCGCGCCCGAGTAGACACGACGCATGGAGATCGCACCGATGCTGGCCAAGGCCGTCGCCGACGTCCCGGAACCCGACAGCGTGACCGGTGGCCTGCGGTACGAACCGAAGTGGGACGGCTTCCGCGGCATCGTGACGATCGACGGCGACGACGTCGAGATCGGCAGCCGTGGGGCGAAGCCGCTCACGCGCTACTTCCCCGAACTCGTCGAGGCCTTCCGCGCGCAGTTCGGCGGCCGCGACCACCCGGTGGTGCTCGACGGCGAGGTGATCCTGCGCTCGGGCGAACCCGGAGCCGAGCGCCTCGACTGGGAGGCACTGTCCCAGCGCATCCACCCGGCGGCCTCGCGGATCGCGAAGCTCAGCGCCGAGACGCCCGCGCAGTTCGTCGCGTTCGACCTGCTCGCAGCGGACGGCGACGAGCTGGTCGACCTGCCGTTCGACGAGAGACGCGAGCGGCTGGAGCATCTCGCCACCGACCTGTCCGACCCGCTGTTCGTCACGCGCACCACACTCGACGTCGACCAGGCCCGCGAGTGGCTCACCACCTTCGAGGGCGCCGGACTCGACGGTGTGGTCGCCAAGCGCCGGGCGAAGCCGTACGAGCCGGGCAAGCGGACGATGCTCAAGATCAAGCACCACCGGACGGCCGACGTCGTCGCGATCGGGTACCGCGTCCACAAGAGCGGCTCGGGCGTCGGGTCGCTGCTCGTCGGCCTGTACGGCGACGACGGTGAGCTCCGCCAGGTCGGCGGCGTGTCCGCCTTCTCCGACAAGCGCCGGCTCGCGCTGGTCGACGAGCTCGAGCCCGTCGTGCTCCGCGATGCGGACGGGAGGCCCGTCACCGGTGACGGGGAACGGTCGCGGTTCTCGTCGGGTCGCGACACGTCGTTCGTCCGGCTGGCGCCGGAGGTCGTGCTCGAGGTCCGCTACGACCAGATAGAGGGCGACCGGTTCCGGCACACCGTGCAGTTCGAACGGTGGCGTCCGGACCGCGACGCGGAGTCGTGCGGGTTCGACCAGCTCGAGGTGCCGTCGGCGTACGACCTGCGGGATGTCCTGTCCTGACACGTGGTTGTCCGTTTTTCGTCGTCTTGCCGGTGATCGCAGGAAAGTAGTTAGCCGAACTAGCGAAACGCTGCCACGATGGAGACCAGCAGCACGAGGCGCCCATCCCGGGAGCCCCAGGACCGAAAGCTGATCGACATGAGCACCAGCACGCTTGTCCGCCACTCGCAGCGGAACCCCTTCACCGAGGTACGCGAGGCACGCCGCCAGCGCACCCTGCAGCTCAGTGCGGTCATCAGCGCCATCGCCGGCGTGACCGCCACCGCGCTCGCACTCGTCACGATCGGCCTGGGCTCGTGATCGTCGACGGCATCAGCGACGCGCACCGCGGTACCTGGTCGCGCCTGACCCGCCTGCACACCGCGAGCGTCGGGCTGCCGATGCAGACGTCCCGCGTCGACGACCCCGACCGCTCGACGGACACACTGCCCGCCGTCTGACGGTCCCCGCTGGCTCGGGTCAGGACTTCTTGGCTCGGGACGGTTGCACGCGCGGCGGCTCGCCGGGCATCTTCGGGAAGTCCGGCGGGAACGGCAGTTCACCCTCGCCGTTCTCCAGGTCGCGATCCCACCACGCCAGCAGCGGCGCGATGCTCGCCGGCTCGTCGTGCATCGCCTGCCACGGGTCGCCGATCGTCGCCAGGCGCTCGGGGACGGTCCGGATCGTGAACGTCGTCGGGTCCGCCGTCGGCAGCTCGTCCCACGTGATCGGCGTCGACACCGAGGCGTGCGCCAGGGCCCGTGGGCTGTAGGCACCGGCCATCGTGCGGTCACGGTTCGCCTGGTTGAAGTCGACGAAGACCCGCTGCCCTCGCTCCTCCTTCCACCACGCCGTCGTGACCCGGTCGGGCATCCGCCGTTCGAGTTCTCGGGCGGCCGCGATCACGGCGTGCCGGACGTCGAGGAACTCGTGCTCGGGGGCGATCGGTGCGAAGACGTGCAGACCGCGGTTGCCGCTCGTCTTGATCCACGCCGTCAGGCCCGCTTCGTCCAGGACCTTCCGGAGTTCCTGCGCCACGGGCACCGTGTCCGAGAAGTCCGTGCCCGGCTGCGGGTCGAGGTCGATGCGGAGCTGGTCCGGGTGGTCGCTGTCCTCGGCGCGCGAGGCCCACGGGTGGAAGACCACGGTGTTCATCTGCGCGGCCCACACCGCGACGGCCGGCTCGTCGACCACGAGCTGCGGGTGCTTCCGGCCGCTCGGGTACGTCACCGTGACCGACCGCACGTAGTCGGGAGCACCCTTCGGCGGGTTCTTCGAGAAGAACTGCTCGCCGTCGACGCCGCCGGGGAACCGCTGCAGCGAGATCGGTCGGTCGCCGTTCGCGCGGACGAACGCGTCGCCCACCGTCACCAGGTACTCGGCGAGGTCGGCCTTGGTGATCCCGGCCTCCGGCCACAGGACGCGCGAGGGACTGCTGATCCGGACCTCGCGGTCCCCGTCCGGACCGGGCACCCGCACCGTCGTCGCTTCGCTCGCCATGCAGCGGAAGGTACTCGGTGCACCATGGACGAGTGAGCGCGTACCTCGGAGTGGACCTGGCGTGGGGACTCGGCACCGCGGGCCGCGCGCCCAACGAGACCGGGCTGGTCGCGATGGAGGCCGACGGCACGATCACCGACGCCGGATGGGCCCGCGGGGTCGACGACGTCACGACCTGGGTCGCGGAACACCTCGGGCCGCGGTCGCTCATCGCCGTCGACGCCTCGCTCGTCGTGACGAACCCGACCGGCATCCGCGAGTCCGAACGGCAGGTCGGGCAGCGCTACGGCCGGTGGAAGGTGGCGGCGAACCCGACGAACCAGGCCTCCGCGGCGAGCGCCGGCGCCAGCCTGCTCGACCGGCTCACCGCACTGGGCGTCGAGTACGTGTCCGACACGGCATCCATGCACGCCAGGACCGGGCCGGCGATGTTCGAGTGCTACCCGTACACGACCCTGGTCGGCGTGGAGGAGCTCGGGTACGACGTCGAGCGGCCCCGGTACAAGCGCCTGGACCTCAGGGTGCCGGCAGTCGAGGCCCGGGCACGCCGCGCCGAGGCGTTCGACGAGCTCGTCCGGCGCCTGCGCGAGACCCCGCTCGACCCGCCGTTGCAGCTCGACTCGCATCCGCTGACTGCGGGGCTCGCCGACCCGTCGGTGCTCCACGGCCCGACCCACAAGCACCGCGAGGACCTGCTCGACGGTGCCCTGTGTGCCTGGACGGCGGCGTTCTGGGAGCGTCACGGCGACCAGCGCGTGCAGATCTTGGGAGGCGATGTGGGCCTCCCGTCCGACCCGGTGGACGAGGCGGGCCGCCGGCCCGTCGTGGTGGCGCCTGCGCGCCCGTCGCAGCGGGGCACGCGCGGCTAGGGTTGACCGGTGAGCACGACGAGCGAACCCCTGCACATCGGGCTGGTGTCGCTGCACACCTCCCCCGGAGACGAACCCGGCTCGGGCGAGGTCGGCGGCATGAACGTCGTCGTCCGGCACCAGGCCGAGGCGCTGGCCGATCGTGGCCACCACGTCGACATCATCACGCGGCGTTCGGCGCCGACGCAGCCGGACTCGGTGTCGCTCGTGCCGGGTGTGTGCCTGCGGTTCCTGTCAGCGGGTCCGGCGGAGCCGGTGCCGAAGGGCGAGCACGACGCGTTCATCGAGCCGTTCCGCCACGAGCTCGAGCAGCTCGGGCCGTTCGACGTCCTGCACTCGCACCACTGGTTCTCCGGTGCCGCTGCCCTGCCGGTCGCCCGTGAGCGTGGCATCCCGCACGTGCAGTCGTTCCACTCGATCGCTGCCGACCCCGAGACGCCGCTGTCCGAGGGTGAGCGGCCCGAGTCCGCCGGCCGCATCACGGGCGAGCAGCAGCTGGCGCGTGAGTCCGATGCGGTCGTCGTGGTGTCCGAAGCCGAGGCGTCGACGGTCCGGACGCGGCTCGGCGGTGCCGACTCACGCATCTGGATCGTGCCGCCCGGGGTCGACGGGTCGGTCTTCCGTCCGGCGGCCGCCGGTGCGCGCCGGGCCGCCACCCCCTACGTCGTCGCGGCGGCTCGCGTGCAGCCGTTGAAGGGGCTCGACCTGGCAATCGAGGCGATCGCGGGCATCAGCCAGGAGGCCCGTCCCACCTTGGTCATCGCCGGGGACGCCTCGAGCGAGGCGGGTGACTACGTGGACGAACTGCGTCGGCTCGCCGCCGCGCGTGGCATCGCCGACCGCGTCACCTTCATCGGGCCGCAGTCGCGTGCCGACCTGGCGTTCCTGTTCCGTGGCGCGGCAGCCGTGCTGGTGCCGTCGCACTCCGAGACCTACGGCCTCGTGGCGCTGGAGGGCTCGGCGTCCGGGGTGCCGGTCGTGGCCGCGGCTGCCGGGGGGCTGCGCGAGGCCGTGGTCGACGGTGAGACGGGCGTCGTGCTCGAGTCCCGCGAACCATCGGTGTGGGCTGCCGAGATCGAGCGGATCCTGACGGACTCCGGGTACGCGGCCGCGCTGTCCTCGGCCGGGCGGGAACACGCGGAGCGTCTGAGCTGGGAACGATCGGCTTCGGGGCTCGAGGACGTGTACCGCCGGGTGCTCGGCCGCTCGTGAGTCGCTTCGACGCGTCGGGGTTCTGGGCGGCGCTCGACTCCGTGCCCGCGGCCGCGGACGCCGAGGCGGACGCCGAGGCACTGTACGACCTCGGTTCGGCCGAGGGGCGGCTGCGCCGGTCGAACCTGCAGCGGTACCTGGAGCAGTACGGGCCGGCGGCGGACACCCTGCTCGTGGCCGAGGCACCCGGGTGGCGCGGCATGACGAACACCGGCATCCCGTTCACGAGCATGCGCGAGCTCGGGACGGACCGGTTCGGCGCCGACTACCTGGTGCCGCCGGAGCCGACCGCTCCGTGGGAGGCATCATCGCGCGTGGTGCAGGCGGCACTGTCCGACTGGGCCGGGCCGCTCCCCGTGGCGTGGGCGATCTTCCCGCACCACCCGTTCGTCGCCCCGGACCGGTTGACGAACCGCACGCCCCGTCCGGCCGAGGTGCGGTCGGGAGCGCCCGTCGCCCTCGCGCTGCTCGAGGCACTCGGTGGAGTCGACCGGGTCCGGGTGGTCGCGGTGGGGCGGAAGGCCCAGGGTGCGCTCGCGTTGGCCGGCATCGAGGCGATCGCCGTCCGGCACCCTGCGCAGGGTGGCGCGAAGCAGTTCACCGAGCAGCTGCGAGCGTTGGACCGCTCGCTGTAGTTCCCTGCGCCTGTCCCTCCGTCAGGCTGAGCGGACCTCGACGCCCTTCGCGGCCAGGGCCTCGGCGACGTGGGCGGGCAGCGGCGCTGCCGCGTACACGGTACGGAGCGCCGGCAGGTCGAGGACGTCGTCCCAGTTCTGCGGGTCGAAGCGGTCGTCGGAGCCCTCCCACCCGGGGTGCACGTCCTGGAGCACCTCGAGCTCGGTGTCGACGGTGAGCTCCGTGACGAGCGACAGGTGCGACGGCAGGAGTTCCAGGTCGTCGTAGTACTCACGGGCCCGGTCGTCCTGGCCGTCGACGTCGAGGTCCTCGTCCGTCTCGTCGGCCGTTTCCGGGTCGTAGGGGTCGAGGACGTCGAGGTCGTAGCAGAGGACGTCGAGCACCAGCAGCTTCGCGTTGAAGTCGGCGAACTCGACGGGCTCTTCGGTGGTGTTCGACTCGTGGTCCATGGCCCGGAGAGTATCCGTCGCCGAGCGACCGTGTTGCGATCGCGAGAAACCTTCCTGTGGGACTAGACAGCAAGGTGTCTCGCGCGCAAGGGTGACGCATGGCCACCACCAAGACGGACCGACCACAGCAGGAGCAGCCCGAGCTCCGCAGGGTCATCGGTCCCAAGCTCCTGCTGCTGTTCATCGTCGGCGACATCCTGGGAACGGGTGTCTACGCGCTCACCGGTCAGGTCGCGGCAGAGGTCGGAGGAGCAGCGTGGCTCCCCTTCCTCATCGCCTTCGCGGTCGCCCTGCTGACGGCGTTCTCGTACCTGGAGCTCGTGACGAAGTACCCGCAGACCGCGGGCGCTGCGCTCTACGTGCACAAGGCGTTCGGCGTCCACTTCATCACCTTCATCGTGACCTTCATCGTGATGTGTTCCGGCATCACCTCGGCGTCGACGGCGTCGCGGGCGTTCGCCGCCAACCTCGGCGTCGGGTTCGGTCTCGAGTTGCCGAACGCCGTCGTGATGCTCATCGCCATGGGCTTCATGCTCGCGGTGATGGCGATCAACTTCCGCGGTGTCAGTGAGAGCGTGAAGACGAACGTCGTCCTCACCCTGGTCGAGCTGTCCGGTCTCGTCATGGTGATCCTGATCGGCTTCTGGGCGATCGCGGGCGGCAACGCGGACTTCTCGCGGGTCGTGATGTTCGAGACCCCGGAGGACAAGACCCTGCTCATGTCGATCTCCACGGCGACGTCGCTGGCGTTCTTCGCGATGGTCGGCTTCGAGGACTCGGTGAACATGGCCGAGGAGACCAAGGACCCCTCGCGCATCTTCCCGAAGGTGATGCTCACCGGGCTCGGCATCACAGCCGTGATCTACACGCTCGTGTCGATCTGCGCCGTGGCCGTCGTGCCGATCGGTGAGCTCGCCGGCAACGAGACCCCGCTCGTGACCGTCGTGCAGACCGCCGCACCGGACTTCCCGATCGCCGACCTGCTGCCGTTCATCTCGATGTTCGCCGTGGCCAACACCGCCCTGATCAACATGATGATGGCGTCGCGACTGCTGTACGGCATGAGCAAGCAGGGCGTGCTGCCGGGCTTCCTGGCCCGCATCTCCCCCGCCCGTCGCACCCCGTCGAACGCGATCGTCTTCACCACCGCGATCTCCCTGCTGCTCATCGGTTGGGTCTCGCTCGACCCGGAGTCCCCGATCGTGGTGGTCCTCGGTGGCACGACCTCGCTCCTGCTGCTCACGGTGTTCGCCGTCGTGAACCTGACGGTGCTCGTGCTCCGCCGCGACAAGGTCGACCACAAGCACTTCCGAGCCGGTGTGATCATCCCCGTCATCGGCATCATCACCTGCCTGTGGCTCGTGCTGCCGTTCTCGTCCGGCCGTGACCCGCAGCAGTACCAGATCGCCGGTGCACTGCTGGCCCTGGGTGTGCTGCTGTGGATCCTGACCTGGTTCACGCACGGTCGCAAGCAGCCCGAGAAGGCCCCGACCGGCCTGGTCACCGAACCGACGAAGGTGCAGCACCCGCCGCACGACCACCGCGACGTCTGATGGACGCGACCGCCGTCATCTGGACGATCGTCATCGCGGCCATCGCGCTCGTCTCCCTGTCCGCCGGCGGGTGGGGTCGGAGCAGGTCGCGCCGCCGCCGACGCTGACACCGACGCCGCTGACGACGCTGACGCCGGGACGACGCTGACGTCGCCGTTGACGGTCCTGGTGCCCGAACTCCCTGTTCGGCGCACCAGGACCGTCAGTGCGTCACGGCGGCCCCCGATCGGGCGGGTGCGGTTCCCAGGCGGCGCCCGTACGCTCGTCGTGCTCCGTCTGCCCCGTCCCGTCCGTCGAGAGGTCCCGTCATGCGCCGTGTCGGCATCACGCTCGCGTCGGTGTTCGGCGCCGGCATCGTGGTCGTCGGGATCGGGGTGGTGGTGCTCGTCGTGATCGCGGTCAACTCGATCGCCGGCATCGCGAAGTCCAGCGCCGCCGACGCCACCCCCACGTGCCCGAAGGTCGCCTCGAAGACCGTCGGCGGCATGGTCGTCCCCGCCGGCCCCATCGCGGGCTTCTGCCAGGACCGCCTGGTGAACGCCGCGTCGGTGATCCAGGCCGCGAAGGCAGTCGGCATCGGGCCGCACACCCAGGCCGTCGGGGTCATGACGGCGATCGGCGAGTCGAGCCTGGTGAACCTGGACCACGGCGACGCCGCGGGACCGGACAGCCGCGGCCTGTTCCAGCAGCGCGACAACGGCGCCTGGGGCACGTACGAGCAGCGGATGGACCCGTACACGGCGGCGTCGATGTTCTACGCGAAGCTCGTCAAGGTCCCCGGCTGGAAGACGATGACGCCGACGCAGATGGCGCACGCGGTGCAGATCAACTCGGACCCCGAGCACTACGCGAAGTCCTGGCCCGCGGCGAAGGCCGTCGTCGAGGGGCTGACGGGCGAGACCGTGCCGGACACCGCCCCGCAGGGCTGACCGGTCAGGAGACCGCCGGGCCCGACGCTCACGCGACGTCCTGGTCCTGGTCGTGCTCGTCGAGTTCGACCATCGCGGCACCGCCGTCGTGGACGATGACCTGCGCGCGCAGCCGGATCGCGTGCTCGTCGAGGGCGCAGGCGCATGCGTCGACCCACTCCCAGTCGACCGGGTGCACCCGGTCGACACCGGGTCGCTCCCACGCGAGGACGACGTCGACCGCGCCGAGCTGCCCGACGACCTCGGAGATCAACGACGCGAAGTCGCTGACGTGCTCGTCCGGCTGGTAGGGCAGGTCCGCGATGGGCAACAGGAACGGGATCGACATCCCGAGCTCGTCGAGGAACACCACCCAGCACTGCCGGCGCACCGGGCGGTCGACCAGGGCGGCAACGAGTTGGACGACGTCGTCGTCGGTACGGACAGGGGTTCGGATCAGGCGGTCGAGAGTGTCGGTGTCAGGCATGACTCCAGCGTCGCGATTCCGGGCCGCCCACCGACGGCCACCGTGTCCATCTGTGGAGAACCCCACCGCAGCAGCCACCTGTGGAGGACGACCTCGAGGCCGCGAGCCGTTCGACTTCGGCGATCCCGACGCCCCCGCGGTCGTCGCGGTGCAGACGTTCGACCAGCGCGAGAACGACGCTGGACGGGCCTCCAGTCCGAACCCGACCGGCTCGGCGAGGTTCCACGACGTGCCGCACGCTGATCCCCGAGGTTCCAGACCTCGACGAACAGGGCGCCGACATGCCGAGATTTCGGAACCTCGGGACGGCGGCGCCCCTCAGATGCCGTGCGTCACCGAGCTCTCGATGAGGAGCAGCGCCGCGAAGAACACCGCGACGACGGCGGCCATCCCGACGAGCACGACCGGCCACGCCAGCCGACGCCGAACCAGCCGCAGGATGCACACCACGATCGAGGCGACGAGTACCAGTGCGATCAGGATCGGCCCGACCGTCACGACCGAGTCACCGAGCCCCGCGTTGCAGGTGTTCCCCGGGGCAGCGCACGACACGAACGCCAACGACATGAGCTTGATGCCCCACCCCGCTGCCAACGCTTCGAGCGTCAGCACGACGAGCAGGGCGATGGAGGCGACCACGTCCGCGACGCGGCGGCGGCCTGCCAGGGGGTGGCGGGCCTCCCGTCCGAACCGTGCCGGAGCCGACCCGAGCGGATCGAGACGCGCCCCCGGAACCGACTCCGGACCCGAGCCGGGCACCGACTCCGGACCCGACCGAGGCGCCGAACCGGCGTCAGCCGGACCGGACGACCGGGCGGGCGCGTCCATCAGGACCGCCGGCCGCGCGTGGACCAGAGGGCCGCGGCGATGAGCAGCGGCTGCCCGAACAGGCGCGCGACGCGCTTCTCGTCGGTGTCCAGGCCGAACGCGTCGCGGCGGTTGACCCACTGCGACAGGTTGCCCGGGAAGATCACCGTGAAGAACAGTGCAGCGACCGAGCCGACGAAGCGTCGGGCCGGCTTCGGTGCGAGCACGAGCGCCGAGCCGAGGGTGATCTCGGCGACGCCCGATGCCAGCACGGTCGTGTCCTCGGACAGCGGCACGAACTCCGGGACCTGGGCCGTGAACTCCTTGCGCGCGAAGGTGAGGTGACTCGTGCCGGCGAACACGAGCGCCAGGCCGAGCAGGACGCGGAGGAAGGAACGCATGCCCCCATCGTGCCTGCTCCCGGACAACGGTGCTCGCACGTGTACGGAACCCGACCGGCTCGGTACATTCAGACGTATGGGAGCACCCTCTCGGGACCACGAACCGCCAGCAGCCCCAGCGACGTTCGCCGTGCTGCTCGGCCCGGTCGCGTTCTACCTCGGCATCATCGTGCCGGCGCAGGGCACGGTCCGGCACGTCCTGCTCGGTGCTGCGTTCGGCATCGTCTGCGTGCTGAGCGGCTGGCGCGCGATCGTCATCGCCGGTCGCCGTCGCCGGGCGGTGCAGGTCTGGGCGTGGATCGGCATCGTCATCGGCGTGGCCGGGCTGGTCATGATCCTCTGGCAGCTGCTCGTCATCGCGACCGCCGGGGCGTTCCCACCGCCGTTCTGGTCGCCCTACGCGAACCGCTGACGCGGGTCACCAGCCGAGCGACGGCTCACCAGCCGAGCGTGCCGGGCGCGCCCTTGAACGGTCCGACGACGTCCGACGTGATCCAGCCGCCGTAGAAGTCACCGTCCTGCGACTGCACGACCTCGCCGCCGACCTCGCACGAGTCCATCGCCGACGGGTAGATCGCGACGCGGTCCCGGAGCGACTCGTACCCCGGCTCGGGCGTCGGGTAGTTCCAGGCGGCGCGACTAGCGACGGTGCCGTCCCCGCCGACCACGTCGAAGTACCGCGCCCGGCCCTTGAACTCGCACATGCTCGACCCCTGGGCGGGGCGGAGGTCGAGGTCGGCCATCGGCAGGTAGTACACCGGCGGGTGCGAGGTCTCGAGGACCCGTACCGCATCGGTCGTGTCGGCCACGGCGGTGCCGCCGAACCGGACGACGACGCGGGCGGTGACGGGCTCGACGGCGGGCGGGCGGGGGTAGTCCCAAACCGATTCCTGTCCGGGACCGGGTTCGATCCGTGTGGGATGGCGCATGGGTCTTGTCTACGCCGTGCGGCTGCGGTCGGGCTCGGCGGGGCCGGCACGAGTCTCGGCCGGGCGGGCCCGAGTCTCGGGGTGAGCGACACTTCACGGGCCCGGCGGCGCGAGGACTGTCGCTCAGCCCGAGTCTCGGCCCGCCGACCCGCCGACCGCCGGCCGCCCGCGCACTGCGCCGCCACAAGGTGCACCATGGGCGGGTGACGACGACGACACGCACGCTCTTCCGACGGAAGCCCATCGAGACGATCGATGACGACACCGGAGCCGAGGGTGGCCTGAAACGGCACCTCGGCCTCTGGCAGCTCACCGCGATCGGCATCGGCGGCATCATCGGCGCGGGGATCTTCACCCTCGCCGGCACCGTGGCGAACGGCGTCGCCGGTCCCGCGGTCCTCATCAGCTTCCTGGTCGCCGGCGTCGCGAGTGCTGCCGCAGCGCTCTCGTACGCCGAGTTCGCCGGCCTCATCCCGAAGGCCGGCAGCGCGTACACGTACGGCTACGCGGTCCTCGGCGAGATCGTCGGGTGGTTCATCGGGTGGGACCTGCTGCTCGAGTACACCGCGATCGTGGCGGTGGTCGCGATCGGCATCTCCGGCTACGTCGGGTTCCTGGTCGGCCAGTTCGGCATCGACCTGCCCGCGTGGATGCTCGGCGCGCCCGGCACCGGTGACGGCCACGTGATCGACGTCTTCGCGATCATCCTGTGCCTGGTCACCGCGTTCGTGCTCACCCGCGGCATCCGCAGCGCCGCCCGGTTCGAGTTCGTCGCGGTCGGCATCAAGGTCGCACTCGTCGTCCTCATCGTCGTGCTCGGCGTGTTCCACATCAACAGCGCGAACTACTCCCCCTACTTCCCGTTCGGGTTCGGCGGCGTGATGACCGGTGCCGCGACGGTGTTCTTCGCGGTGTTCGGCTACGACGCCATGTCCACCGCGGCCGAGGAGTCCGTCGACGCCCGCAAGCACATGCCGAAGGCGATCCTGCTGTCCCTCGGCATCTCGATGGTCCTGTACGTGCTGGCGACCCTGGTGCTGACCGGGATGCAGAAGTACACCGACATCGACCCGGCCTCGGGCTTCTCGTCGGCGTTCGCATCGGTCGGCCTCGGTGGTGTCGCGAACGTCATCGCGATCGGCGCCATCGTCGGCATCGTCACGGTCCTCGTCACGTTCATGCTCGGCGCCAGCCGCGTCTGGTTCTCGATGAGCCGCGACGGCCTGATGCCGAAGTGGTTCTCGAAGACCGACCCGAAGCGCCACGTCCCGACCCGCGTCACGTGGATCCTCGGCATCGCGTCGGCGATCCTGGCGGGCGTCCTGCCCATCGGCGTCGTCGCCGAACTCACGAACATCGGGATCCTGCTCGCGTTCGTGGTGGTCTGCTCCGCGGTGATCGTGCTCCGCTACCGCCAGCCCGACCTCGACCGTCAGTTCCGGTTGCCGTTCATGCCCGTCATCCCGATCATCGGCGTCATCGCGTCGCTGTGGCTCGTGACGTTCCTGCAGTGGGAGACGTGGGTGCGGTTCGCGGTCTGGTTCGCGATCGGACTGGGCGTGTACTTCGGCTACTCGCGGAAGCACAGCAAGCTGGCGGCAACCGAGGCGCCTCAGACCCCGTAGACCGCAGATCGTCCGCAGAATCGGCGGTCGAGCTCAGCAGGCGGACGCGGCAGGGCGGTGGAACTCCTTGACGTCCTTCGCCTCGAGCGGGGTGACGATGTGGGTTACCGACGACTCAGCCGCGTCGAGTATTGCGCGCAAGCCTGACAGGAATGCACCTCGGCGCCACCCCCTGAACGCGGGGTAGTGCAGTCGTTCTGCCCTCTGAGAGGGTTCATGCAGCTGATCAATGCCGACAGCTCGTGATCAAATGACTAGGGGAATGATGACGGAAAGAAATGGGGCGTTGACGCAGCCAAGTCGGCGCCAGATGCTGGGTTTCGCGGGAGCTGCGGTTGCTTCCGCCGCTCTCGGTTCGGACCTGCTGCGTGGGACAGCCGCCTCGGCGTCGTCTTCCACGGCGGCGTATCCCGAGGCATCAGCGTCCGGGCAGATGTCCGTTCTGGCGACCGGCTGGGGCGGCTACTCCAACGGTCAGATCCCGCTCGATGCGCTGACCATCGTCGACTACCCGGGGGTGGTGGCGAACAGCTTCCCGGGCTCGCTGGCGAAGGTCTACATGAGGCCCGATGCGGCCCGAGACCTGCTGTCGTGGCTCAAGGCGTTCCGGTCGCACTTCGGTGCCTACCTCCGCGTCAACGAGGGGTACCGCAGCCTCGCGGGCCAGCAGTACTGGTGGGACTACTGGGGTCACAACCCCGATCTCGGTGCCGAGCCGGGCACCTCGAACCATGGTTGGGGAGCCGCGGTCGACTTCCTGCAGGCCGACATGACCTCCGCAAACCTCGCGTGGCTGCGGTCCACCTGCGCGACCTACGGTTTCGCGGTCTACGGGAACGAGAACTGGCACTTCAACTACACAAGGGCTTACTCCGCGGTCGAACCGACCAGTCCAGAGGTCGAAACCGACGACGACGGAATGGTCGTGATCGCCGCGCCGGACCGCACCACCGCGGTGATCGGTCCCGGTTACTACCGGACGCTGGCGACCGACGAGTTCGTCTCCGCCGCAACGGTGCTGCTCGGCCCCGCGCACAAGGGTACGACCAGGCAGTACGACGTGTGGAAAGCCGTCGCCCTGCAGGGGCAAAGCGTTCGCTTCTAACAGCTCAACTCTGACGAAAGGCACATCATGAAGATCATCCAGGGTGAAACGCGTGGCAGCGCAATCATCGGTCCGGGATACTTCCGCTCGCTGAACAGCGAGCAGTTCCAGGCTGCACTCGCGCTCTACGGGTCGGTCACGAAGGGCAACGACCGCACGTTCGACTTGTGGAAGGCGATTGCTCTCCAGGGGCAGGTCACACCCTCCTCCTGAGGCACGCTCCGAACCGGAAGCACGAACGCCCCCACCCTCGCAGGGTGGGGGCGTTTCCGTCGTGGCGCTCCTGCCCGTCGGGAATGAAGGAACTCGGCCAGATCGTCCGGAGGTCAACGGAGTTCGTCACGGAGCTGGCCGCGGCCGACCCCACGAACACGACGAAGCCGTAGCGAACCGACGCCCTAGCGTCCGCTCCAGCGCACCCAGCCCTGCACCTGCGCCGCAGCGCTCTCGAGCGAGGAGTGCGCCCCGTTGATCGAGTGGTCCGGCGAGTCCACCGTGAACTGGTCCGTCCGGGTGACGTCGCAGACGACCTCGGAGCCGAGCCACACGTTCCAGTGGTCTGCGGAGTCGTGCACCCACCGCAAGCGGTCCGGCATGAGCGTGTCCAATCGAGTGGAGAGCGGCGAGCAGTCGTCGCCCGTCCACGCAGACGGTAGCCCTGCTCGATGTGTGCCGTTCGGTTGGGCGGCTCCGCGCGTCGGTGGCACCTGGCACGATTGACCCGTGCCCGCAGCCCCGATGATCGACGCCGTCGACGTCATCCGTTTCGTCGGGCCGCAGACCTTCGGTCGCGCGCGCGACGTCGTGCGTGCCGGTCTGGTCGACGATGCCGTTTGGAACACCGACGACGGCACCGTCACGGCGACCGTCTCCGGCACCGCCGACGACCCGTACGAGTGCCGCATCGACATGACCGTGGCGCGCGGCGACTTCATCCGCCCGGTCCGCAGCTCGTGCAGCTGTCCCCTCGGCGGCGACTGCAAACACGTCGCCGCCGCACTGCTCACCATCAACGCGCGTGCCCTGGCCGCCAACGCCGGCCCGCGTCCGGAAGCGACGGCTCCGCCGCCCTCGGACTGGAGGCACGACCTCGCCCGCCTCGCCGGTGACGACGAGCAGGCGGTCGCCCCGCAGGGCACCCGGATGGGTCTCCAGTTCGAGTTGCGTGACGCGGTCCCCGCAGCACTTGCGGCCCGCGCCCGGGCCGCCGGCCGCGCCCTGCCGGCGCCGTCCCGTACGGTCCGGCTCGGGGTCCGACCGGTGACCCGCAGCGACGCCGGCAACTGGGTGCGCGGGCAGCTCACCTGGGGCACGCTCCCCTACTCGCAGAACCGCCTGGGCCTCGGCGCCGAGCAGCACGGGTGGTTCATGCAGCTCGCGGCCCTGCACCGTGCCGGCCAGCTGGCGGGGTTGCCCGGCGAGAGCGACTGGCTGCACCTCGACGACTTCCGCAGCCCGCTGCTCTGGCCGTTGCTCCGGCAGGCGTCGGGGCTCGACATCGCCTTCGTGACCGGCAAGCGCGAGGGCGGGGTGGTCCTCGGCGAGCGGGCCCAGGTGCTGCTCGATGTCTCTCGGCCCGGTGTCGCCCGGCACGACGACGCCGTGGTGATCGGCGCGAGCGCGGTGCTCGACGGCCGCCCGGTGGTCCCCGGTGCCGCGCGGATGGTCGGCGACCACGGCGTGTACGTGTTCCGCGAGAGCCCGGAGTTCACGGTCGGGCTCGCACCGACCCCGGCCCCGGTGCCCGACGACCAACGGCGCATGCTCCTCGAGGGCACCCGCATCACGGTGCCGACGGCCGAGGTCGACGAGTTCCTGGCCGACTGGTCGCCCCGGCTGCGCGGTGCCCTCGGGCTCGTCAGCTCCGACGGGTCGGTGGAGCTGCCGGAGCGCACCCCGCCCGAACTCGTGCTGACGGCGACGTTCGAGCCGGCCCGGGCGCCCCGCACCGACGACCGGGTGCACCTGCACTGGCGCTGGCACGTCGACGGCCGCAAGGACCCGGTGTCGCTGCACGGTCCGCTCCCCGACCTGTCCGGGCTCCGCGCCGCGGACGATCCAGCCAGCACCGACGACTCCGCGAGCGCCGAGGCGGCGACCGCCGACGCCGACGCGCCCGCGCCCGCGGCCCTGGAACCCGCCACGTCGACAGCGCGAGCCGACGACGCGACGTCGGGCGAGCCTCCCGTCCGCCCTGCCGGACCCGGTGGCGGACTGGACTGGTTCCAGGACGGCACCATCGACGGGGCCGACGTCGCGGTGTTCGCGAACGAGTTCCTGCCGGAGTTGCCGGCGCTCGGCGTCCGCACGGTGGTGCAGGGTGAGCGCCTCGACTACGAGCGGTTGAGCGGGCGGCCGCACATCCGCGTCACGACGATGCCGTCGGACAAGCACGACTGGTTCGACCTCGGCATCATCGTGAGCGTGAACGGCAAGCAGATCCCGTTCACGCCGCTGCTCACCGCGCTGGCCGGTCGGCAGCGGCGGCTGAAGCTCGTGGACAACTCGTACCTGTCGCTCGCCGACCCCGCGTTCGACCGGCTCAAGGAACTCATCGACGAGGCCCGCGACCTCGACGAGTGGGAGCCCGACCAGCCGATCCAGGTGACGCCGCTGCAGGCCGGGCTGTGGACCGAGTTCGACCTGCTCGCCGACGAGACCTCGCACGACGAACGCTGGCAGGCGATCACCGCAGGGCTGATGGGGGCGACTCCCCCGGGTGACGTCCCGGTGCCGGACACCGTGCACGCCGAACTGCGACCGTACCAGCACGCCGGGTACGCGTGGCTGTCGTTCCTGGCGGCGCACGGCATCGGCGGGGTGCTCGCCGACGACATGGGCCTCGGCAAGACCCTGCAGGTGCTCGCGATGGTCGCTGCCCGTCGTGCCGCCGAGCCCGACGGGGCGCCGTTCCTCGTCGTCGCGCCGACCTCGGTCGTCGGCAACTGGGTGGCCGAGGCGGCGAAGTTCACGCCGTCACTGCGGGTGGCGGCCGTCACCTCGACGTCGCTGAAGGACCCCGGTCTCGTCGCCCGCACAGCCTCGCAGGCCGACGTCGTCGTCACCTCGTACGCGCTGCTCCGGCTCGACTCGCAGGCGTGGACCGACCTGCCGTGGTCGGCGCTCGTGCTCGACGAGGCGCAGTTCGTGAAGAACCCGCAGTCGCAGACCCACCGAGTGGCGTCCGAGCTGCAGGCACCCGTGAAGTTCGCCATCACCGGCACCCCGCTCGAGAACGGGCTGACCGACCTGTGGGCGCTGTTCCACATCGTCGCGCCCGGGCTGCTGTCCACCTGGACCCGGTTCGGCGACGACTACGTGAAGCCCCTTGCCTCCCCCGAGCTCCGGGGCGAAGCGCGCCAGCAGCTCACCGCGAAGCTCCGGCGTCGGATCCGGCCGCTCATGCTCCGCCGGACGAAGCAGGCCGTCGCCGCCGACCTGCCGCCAAAGCAGGAACAGGTCGTCCGGGTCACGCTCGACCCCGCGCACCGCGAGCTGTACGAGCGCACGCTCAACCGCGAGCGACTGAAGGTCCTCGACCTGATCGACGACCTGTCGAAGAACCGGATGATCGTGTTCCGGTCGCTGACGCTGCTGCGGATGCTCGCGCTGTCGCCGGCGTTGGTCTCGAGCGGGTCGGACTCGCCCTTGTCGCCGTCGACGCCGATCCCGTCCGCCAAGCTCGACCTGCTGCTCGACGAGCTCGAGCAGCTCGCGGCAGAGGGCCGACGCGCCCTGGTGTTCAGCCAGTTCACGTCGTTCCTGCGGATGGTGTCCGATGCCCTCGAGGAACGGGGCGTCGGCTACGAGTACCTCGACGGCTCGACGCGCAAACGCCCACAGGTCATCGAGCGCTTCCGGCAGGGCACCGCGCCCGCGTTCCTCATCTCGCTGAAGGCCGGCGGCTTCGGGCTCACCCTGACCGAGGCCGACACCGTGTTCGTGCTCGACCCGTGGTGGAACCCGGCCGCCGAGTCGCAGGCCGTCGACCGGACCCACCGCATCGGGCAGACCCGGTCGGTGAGCGTGCAGCGCTTCATCGCCGAGGACACCATCGAGGAGAAGGTCCTGGCCCTCGCCGCGCGCAAGGCCGAGCTGTTCGCCACGATGATCGACGACGACGCCCTGTTCGCCGACGACCTGACGGCCGACGACATCCGCTCGCTGCTCGCCTGACGCGCGGTGCGCGGTTGCGCGTCAGGCGAGCGCGGGCGCGGGCGCGGGTGTCAGCGGGCGCGAGCGCGGGTGTCATCGGGCGCGAGCGTCGGCGGTCAGGGCGAGCGCGTCAGCGTGCGAGCGCGTCGATCGCCGTGACCTCGTCCGCCGCGAGCTCGATGCGGGCACCGGCGGCGTTCGACCGGATGCGCTCCGGGTTCGACGACTTCGGGATGACGACGAAGCCGTGCGCGACGTGCCACGCGACGATGACCTGGGCGCTGTCGGCGTCGTGCGCGGTGGCGATGTCGAGCAGCGTCGGGTCCTGCAGGTTGCTCGCCTTGAACGGGCTGTAGCCCTCGAGCACGACCCCGCGCTCGGCCAACCCGTCGGCGATCGTCTTGTCGTACTCGACCGGGCTCCACTTGATCTGGTTCACGGCGGGGGTGGTGCCGGTCGCGGTGACGAGCTCGTCGATCTGGTCGAGTGAGTAGTTGCTCACACCCACGGCTCGGGTCAGTCCGTCGGCCTGCGCCTGGAGGACCTGCTCCCACACGTCCGGGCGGGCCTCGCCGTTCGGCGGCCAGTGCACGAGCCAGAGGTCCAGGTGGTCGAGGCCGAGCTGGTCGAGGCTCTCCTCGATGGTCTCGCGCACCCGTTCGGCGTTGTCCGGCGGCAACTTCGTCGTCACGAACACGTCGTCGCGGGCGAGTCCGGACTCGGCGAGGGCCTTGCCGACACCGCGCTGGTTGCTGTAGCCGGTGGCGGTGTCGATGTGGCGGTACCCGGCCGCCAGTGCTTCGCCGACGGCGGCGGGGGCCTCGCCATCGGGGATCTGCCAGGTGCCGAAGCCCAGGAGCGGCATCGACCCACCGGTGACGGACACGGACGGATTCGCGTAATCGGTCATGCGGACCTGTCTACGCCGTGGTCGCGCATCGGTTCAGAGCGTGGCGGTCCACGGCCATGTCCGAGGTCTCCGCCATGATCGTCGAGGCCACCCCGGCCGGCCCCACCGCATCACTGCACCACCGCACCGCTGCACCGCCGCACCACCAGGAGTTCCACGCACCCATGACGTCCCGCCGACGCCGCCGCACCCGCACCCGCACCCGCACCCGCACCCGCATCAGCCTCACCTCCGTCCTCGTCGTCCTGGCCCTCGCGGTCGGTGGCTACGCGCTCGACGCCACCGGCGTCCTCGGACCGGACGCCGACGCCGCAGCCGGGCCCACGGCGGTCGCCACGGCCACGGTCGGCACCGAGAGCGACGCACCGGAGCCGAGCCGGGCCTCCAGTCCGACGGATGCGACGGATGCGACGGATGCGACGGATGCGACGGATCCGACCGTCAGCACGTCGACCGACACCGACGCTGCGGACGCCCGCGCGCTCCTCGCCACGCTGCCCGTCAAGGGCAAGGCCGCCGGCACCGGGTACGACCGCACGGGCGAGTTCGGCAGCGCGTGGATCGACGTCGACCACAACGGCTGCGACACCCGGAACGACGTGCTCGCGCGCGACCTCAGCGGCATCGTGCGCCAGGGTCCGTGCAAGGTGGTGACCGGCACGCTCGTCTCGCCGTACACCGGGGTGACGATCGAATTCGTGCGCGGCAACACGACCTCGACCCTCGTGCAGATCGACCACGTCGTCGCGCTCGAGAACGCCTTGCGCACCGGTGCCCAGCAGCTCAGCCAGTCGGAGCGGGAGGCCCTGGCGAACGACCCGTCGAACCTGTTCGCCGTCGACGGCCGGTCGAACTCGCAGAAGCGCTCGGGTGACGCCGCGACCTGGCTGCCCGCGAACAAGGCCTTCCGCTGCACCTACATCGAGCACCAGGTGTCCGTGAAGGCGAAGTACCGCCTGTGGGTCGTGCCCGCTGAGCGAGATGCGATGGAGCGGGTGCTCGGCACCTGCTGACGTCAGGCGGTCTGCCGCCGCTGAGTGTCGACCGGGAGGCCCGGCGCACCTCCGCCCCGCGTGGCAGGCTGCGGACATGGCTGAGCGACTCACGGTCCCGCAGGCGTTCGCGCTCCTCCAGGTCGAACCCGACGGCCGCAAGTCCCTCGACGGGCAGACGCTGGACACCGGTCTCGCGGGAGCGGTCCTCGCCGACCTGGCGCTCCGCGGTGCCGTCTCGCTGCAGAACGGCCTGGTCACCGTCGTCGACGGCGCCGCCACGGGCGACCCGGTGCTCGACGGCGTCGTCGGCTCGATCGCGGCGTCCGGCGCGCCGCGCAAGGCGAAGTGGTGGGTGAGCCGGCTCGGGAAGCAGCGGCTCCGCGACGACGTCTTCGCCGGACTCGTCGAGCGAGGGATCATCAGCGTCGAGCAGGGCAAGGTGCTCGGGCTCTTCCCCACCACGAAGCACCCGGAGCGCGACGGAGCCCCGGAGGCACTGCTGCGATCCGGCATCGCGGACGTCCTGGCTCGGCGGGCGAGCCCGAAAACGTTCTCCGCTGCGGTCATCGGAATGCTCGACGCGACGAACACGCTGCGCAAGCAGTTCGGCGCCGTCGACAAGGGCCTGGTGAAGGAGATCACCTCGGGTACCTGGGCGAGCCCCGCGGTGAAGGCCGTGCTCGAGGAGATCCAGGCCGCGGCGATGATCGTCATCATGGCGGCGACCACCGCGACGACGACCACGGTCATCACGAGCTGACGTCGCCAGCACACCCTGCAAAACGACAGGTGTAGCCTAAAGGGAATTCATCGTCGAAGACCTCAGGAGGCCTCCCCATGCCCGAAACCAACTCCGTCACGTCCCGCTTCGCCGACCGCGTCGTCCTCATCACCGGCGGCGGCTCCGGCCTCGGACGCGCCACCGCCGTCCGCCTGGCCGCCGAGGGTGCCACGCTCTCCCTCGTCGACGTCTCCGAGCAGGGACTCGAGGCCTCGAAGGCCGCCGTGCTCGAGGCCACCCCCGACGCCCAGGTCCTGACCACCGTCGCCGACGTCTCCGACGAGGCCCAGGTCGACGCCTACGTCGCAGCCACCATCGAGCGCTTCGGCCGCATCGACGGCTTCTTCAACAACGCCGGCATCGAGGGCAAGCAGAACCCCACCGAGTCGTTCAGCGCCGCCGAGTTCGACAAGGTCGTGTCGATCAACCTGCGTGGCGTGTTCCTCGGGCTCGAGAAGGTCCTCAAGGTCATGCGCGAGCAGGGCTCCGGCATGGTCGTGAACACCGCGAGCGTCGGCGGCATCCGCGGCATCGGCAACCAGTCCGGGTACGCCGCCGCCAAGCACGGTGTCGTCGGCCTGACCCGCAACTCCGCCGTCGAGTACGGCCGCTACGGCATCCGCATCAACGCCATCGCCCCCGGAGCCATCTGGACACCGATGGTCGAGAACTCGATGAAGCAGCTCGACGCGGAGAACCCCCGCAAGGCCGCCGAGGAGTTCATCCAGGTCAACCCGACGAAGCGCTACGGCGAAGCCCCCGAGATCGCCGCCGTCGTCGCGTTCCTGCTGTCCGACGACGCGTCCTACGTCAACGCGACGGTCGTCCCGATCGACGGCGGGCAGTCGGCCGCGTACTGAGCCGCACCGGTCCGACGCCCGGCGCACCTCCTCGTGCGCCGGGTGACGACCTGGAGGCCCGGCTCGGCCCCGCCGTGTCCGTCCAGCGTGACAGCATGGTCGGCGTGAGCAACGACGAGACGAACGGATCCGCCTTCGGCCGAGGCGTCGACAAGGCCCCGCCGACCGCGGCCGCCGAACTCCGCCGCCGGATGGCAGCCTCGCCGGCGGGCTTCCTGCGCAGCGCGGCGTGGGTGCCGTGGAAGCCATCGGGTACACCGGAGGCCGGCAGCGTCGCCCACGTCATGATCCGTGACAAGCCGTTCGTGCCCGTCTTCACCGACCCGGGCGAGCTCGCCGCCAGTCTGCCCGACGCCGAGGGGCGTCCGGTGCCGATGTCCGAGCTCGTGTCCGCGCTCCCCGAGGAGTTCGGCATCGTGGTCGACCCCACGAGTGCGGCCGAGGCGAACTTCCTGCACGCGGATGTCCTCGCCCAGATGCGGGTGCAGATGCAGGGCGGCGTCCCAACCAGCGACGACTGATCGCTCCGTCAGAGGCTCGGAGCCTTCGTCATCAGGCGGCCGCGATCGCCGCGACTGCGACGGCCCACCAGTACCCGAGCAGACCACCCGCCGGAACGGCCAGGACCGCGAGGACCCGAGCCCGGCGCATGAGGCTGCGGCGGGAGCGAGCGTCGGCGATCTCGCGTTCGAGTCGCTCGAAGCGCTGGACGTGGCGAAGTGTGTCGTTGATGACCACGGCATCGACGTGCCATGTGCCCCGTTCCTCCGCCAGCATCGACAGGAAGCGCACGGCTTCGTCGGAGTGCGCACGTGGGAGGCCGCGGATCCAGCTCCCCACACGCTCGGGCTCGAGGACCACGGCTGCCGGCGGCTTCTTGCCGAACCGGAGTTCGGCAGCCTCGACCACCAGGATCGGCTGCACGAGGATCGGACCGCCCGCTGCGGCCGACAGCAGGGCAGTCGCACGCTCCCCCTCGGCCAGCGCGCGGTGCAGGTGCGGCGTCCGCTGGCCGTTCACCATCAGTGTGCGTCCGCCCGTCCAGACCGCGTGACCGGAGTGGTTCTTCGTGTTGATCGAGAAGACGCCGGTCGGACCGATCACGATGTGATCGATGTCCGTGCTGCCTTTCCCGATCGGGACAGCGTGCAGGACCGTGAAGTCCGGGCCGAGTTCCTCGAGCTGCGCCGCGACCTGCCGCTCGCCGATCGCCCCCTTGAACCACGAACGGGCTTCCGGCCGCAGCGGGTCGTGCCCCCAGAACCGCTGCCAGGTCGTCAGTGCGCGGCCGTCGGCCTGGACCGCGAGACACTGCTGCATCACGGCGTACCCGGGCTTGCGAGCGCGGAGTGTCAGCGGCGCCGTGCCCTTCGGGCTCGGACGGTCCGCCGTGATCGTGTGCTCCCCCATGCCTCCACCGTTCCAGGACGACGTCTGGTCCGGCCAGCCCTCGTTCTGGCGTCACAGCGCGGCGGGTGGGTCCCAGGTTTCGCGCGGTTGACGGTTCTGGTTCACGATCCCCGGGTTTCGTGAACCAGAACCGTCATGCATCCGGAGTTGTCGAGCCTCCCGTGCAGCGGACTCGCCCGCCGGTTCAGCGGGGGTGGACGAGCTCGATGAAGCGAGACAACAGGGACAAGCCCGCGATCGACGGGGGCAGCCCCGTGGTCAGCGCCGGTGAGTGCACGAGGTAGGCCGCCCACTTCGCCCGCGAGATCGCCACGTTCAACCGGTTCGGCATGAGCAGGAAGTCGAGGCCGCGCGGGATGTCCGCCGCACTCGATGCCGCCAGGGACACGATCGACACGACGGCCTCGCGGCCCTGGAACAGGTCGACGGTGCCGACCTGGGTGCCGGTGAAGCCAGCGCGGTCGAGCTCCTGCCGGATCAGTGCCCCCTGCGCGTTGTACGGCGCCACCATGATGACGTCCTCGTCGGTCAGGTCCCGGGTGTCGGAACCGTCGGTCCAGGTGCGACCGACGACGTCACCGACGAGGGCGACGACCCGGGCGGCCTCTTCAGCAGAGGACGTCGTGTTGCCCGCGTGCACGACCGGCACGGGGTGCACGCCCGCGTCGATGCCGTCGAGGTGCCGACCGGACACCATCGACGCGAGCTGCCCGTCGTAGGACAACGCCGACACGGAATCGGTGAGCGCCGGCTCCATCCGACGGGTGCGGGCGAGGAAGTAGCCGAACTCCGGCGGCAGGACGTGCTCGCCGTCCGCCAGCCAGCCCAGCGCGGACTCGTCGACGGGCTCCGGGTGGGAGCCCTGGGACACCTGCGGGAGCTGCTGCGGGTCCCCCAACAGCAGGAGTCGGGTCGCCGCGATCGAGGACGCAATGGTCGGCGCGAGCGAGAACTGGCCGGCTTCGTCGACGACGAGCAGGTCGAGGGAGCGGCGCTCGATCGTCGACGCGTTCGCGAACGTCCACGCGGTCCCGCCGACGACGCCGCCGGTGCCGGAGGCCTCGCACGAGGACAGGAACGCGGCGACGGCAGCACCGTTCTTCACGGGCGTCCACGCGGCGGCATCGAGTTCATCCTCGGTCGCACCGGACTTCGGCACCTTCACCGCCCGGTCCGCGGGCACGCCGGCGTTCACGACCGAGGACAGGAAGTTCTCCGAGGTCGCATGGGACTGCCCGACGACGCCGACGCGCCAGCCGTACTCGCGGACGAGCCGTGCGACGACGTTCGACCCGACGTAGGTCTTGCCCGTGCCGGGAGGCCCCTGGATCGCCAGGTACGAGCGGTCGAGGCCGAGCAGCGTCGCCACCACGGCGGACACCGTGTCGTCACCCTGCACGGGCACGATCGCTCCGCGCGGCGGCACCCGGCGCAGCAGGTCGAAGGCCGGGTCCGACACCATCGAGGGCAGCTCGTCGAGGACCTGCTGCCCCCACTCGGCGATTGCCTCGGGTTGCGGCTTCGCTCGGGGCGGTGCCGACGGCGCGAGCGCGACCGGGAACTCGTGGTGCGGTTCCGCCCCGACGGGCAGCCCCTCCTTCACGAGCACCTCGACGGCGTCGCCGTTGTCCCACACGTCCACGATCACGGCGCGGGATGACGCGCCCTTCGACCCGGGGCCCGGAGACACGACCGAAGGCGGAAGCGGGTCGTCGTAGACGAGGTGGGGCGTGCCTCCCGGCCGGAGCCGCGAGCCGGGCGCGAGCGTCCCCGACAATCGGAGTTCCCGCGACTGCGAGCGGGCGCGCGGCAGCGTGTCCCAGTCCCGCTCGACGGACGCACGCTCCACGACGAGCACGTCGCGGGTGTCGGCCCAGTCGTCGACCGGGTTGCGCAGGCGGTCGAAGTGGTCCTGCCAGAAGGTCTTCGCCTCGCGCCGGTGGTAGTCGATCGCAGCTGCGGCGAGCGCCAACGCGGTCTCGTCGGGTGTGCGGTCGAGGGCGTCGACGTCCTCCAGGTGCGACGCGAGCGCGACGTACACCGGGTTCGGTTCGCGCTCGACGGGGATCGGCGGGACGTCGAGTTCGAGTGCCGGATCGACTGCGTCCGGGTCGTCGGTGCGCAGCGACCGGAGCCAATCGCGCAGGCGCAGGGTCGAGCGGCAGTCGTAGGCGTTGTAGTCGGCGACCTCGTCGAGCATGTGCTGGCCGGCGGAGGGGTCCCCGTTGCGGAGTTCCTCGATCGCGTCGACGTAGGCGGTGATGCTGTCGGCGGCGTTCGTGACGTCGCTTTCGCGCAGGTCGTCGCCCATGTACAGCGGCTCGAGCTTCTTGATCGAGTAGCTGTGGCTGCCGACGACCAGGGCCTTGCGGACGATCGGGTACAGGTCGACCAGGACGCCGGCGCGCAGGAGGTCGTCGACGGCCTCTTCACCGACTCCGTGCCGGGCGGCCAGCGACAGCAGGTGCGTCCGCTCGTAGGCGGCGTAGTGGTAGATGTGCATGCCCGGGTACTGCTGCCGCCGAGCCTCGATGAACGCGAGGAACTGCTCCAGCGCGACTCGCTCGTCGCGGATCGTGTGCGCCCAGAACGCGGTGAACTCCGCGCGGTCGTCGACCAGGCCGAACAGGTAGTCGAGTCCCCAGTGCACGCCGTCCTCGGTGTGCAGCGGGTCGCCTTCGAAGTCGAAGAAGACGTCGCCGGCGTCGGGGGCCGGGATCGCGTCGAGCGCGCGGGCATCGAGGACCTCGAAGCGCGGCTTCACAGGCTGGTCCGGCCCGTCGGCGCCGTTCCGTCGGGCGGTCTCCGTCTCGATCTGGAGGCTCGCCTGGCGCACCAGCCGATCCTGCGTTGCGCGCGACAAGCCCGGCACTGCCCGGGTGTGGACCGCCAGGTCGTCGATCGTCCGCACCTCGTGCTTGATGAGCTTTGCCCGCTGGTCCAGGCGCATGCCGGCGACGAGGACGAGGTCGCGGTGCTCGGCCACCTGGGTCGAGCAGACGTCGCAGCGCCCGCAGCTGGAGTAGCGCGGGTCGCCCCACTGCAGTTCGGCGTCGGCAGCGATCCGCTCGGCGATGACCCGCTGCAGCTCGGCGCGCTGCGTGCGGTACACCGGTGCGATGTCGGCGAGGTCGTGCGTGGTCGTCGTCCGGTCTCCGAGCACCAGGTGCACCTGCGCCCCGGTGGGGATGGCGTGCGCCTTCATCTGCTCGGCGTAGGCGGCGAGCTGCAGCAGGGCGCTGATCTTGGCGTGCCGGGCGAGCTTGGTGTCGTAGACCTCGTACTCGCCCTGGTCGTTGCGGATGATGAAGTCCGCGAAGCCGATGAAGCCCGGGCTGTCCGTCGTGGGCGCCGCGTGGAACGTCGGCTGGTACAGGACGTCGGCGCCGTCAGCGAAGGCCTGTCGCGCTTCGGCTGCGGCGCGTGCGTAGTCCGGCGGGGCGGGGCGGTCGAACTCGACGACGTCGCGGGTCTGCTTGAGGATGTCGAGGTAGTCGAGCTCGTGCTGGTCCCCCAGCCGGGCGGTGCGCTCGAGCATGTCGTCGTGCGCCTCGGGCAGGGGTTCCCCGCGACCGAGTTTGACGTCGAGCCGGCGCAGGAACGCCCACTCGCAGGCCGACCACGTGCTGAGGTCACTCGGGCTGAGCAGCACGTGCCCATCGACGCCGATCTGCATGCGTTCCCCCGTCTCTCTGGTGCCCTGCGAGCCTAGGGCCGCCCGCCGACACCGGTGCGGACTACCCCGCGCCCTTCACAGACGTGGAAGTTCAACGTCTCCGAGTCGGCTTTGCGTCAGCACTGGGATCCGGAGTTGGCGTCGAAGTTCGACGTACAGCGACTGAAGGGAGCTGAAGTACCTGTCGCGCGGGGCAAAGCCACCCGGACGAGGATCTTCAGCGCCGTCGATGATTTGGCGTAGCGCGTAGCAGTCCCGCTGGAGCCGCAGTGCCGACACTGCAAGCCTGTCGTCGGCCAAAACCAGCAGCTGATTGCAACGAACCCGAACGTCGTCATGAGCTGCACGAGCAGCTCCGGGGGAATGCTGCTTGCCGCTTCCGGAAAGTGCTTCGAGATTCCTCGTGGAGACCACGAACTCCTGCGCGCGCTCGTACAAGGCGTTGTCCCAACGGTGTTTGAACTCCCGTCGGCGCTTGAGAATTTCTGCCGCCTGGCCCAGGCCGAAAGTCAGAAGAGCGGCGATGAACGCGGTGAGGATGGTCGACAGGATCGGGCTGGCCACAGATGGAGCCTACTGATCCGTGCGCGACCCTCAGTCGGAGACGGGCACGAACCGCGGCCCGTCGTACCAGTCGCGGGTCACGTGCGCCGTGAAGTCAGCGAGCGAGCGAACCCAGTGCCCCCGCTCGCCGTACAGCGCCTGGTAGACGACGACCGGTTCCTCGGTCTCGACGTCACGGGCGACGAGCAGCACCTCGTAGTCGTTGCCCTTGAAGTGGCGGTACCGGCCAGGAGTCACGTCGTCGCTCACGCCCCGACACTAAGCGCTCCTACACTCGGGCCATGACCGAGCACGCTCGAACGGACCGCGGCCTCGACCGACTCGTCAACTTCTCGGACGCCACGGTCGCCATCGCGATCACGCTCCTGATCCTGCCGCTGGTCGACATCGCCAGTGACCTGCGCGACGGCGAGGGCGCGGGCGACCTGCTCAGAGCGCACTGGCCCGCCCTGCTCGAGTTCCTCATCACGTTCTGGTTGATCTCGCGGTTCTGGATCCTGCACCACCAGGTGTTCGAGCATGTCCGCTCCTACAACGCCCGGGTCATGCAGCTGAACTTCGTGTGGCTCATCAGCATCGTGTTCCTGCCCTTCGCCGCGAACCTGCTCAACAGCGGCGAGAACGACGACCGTGTGGCCCATGCGCTGTACCTCGGCAGCATGGTCGTGACGAGCCTGGCGCTCACCGGCATCGAACTCGTGCTCCGGCGGAACCCCGAGTTGCTCTCCACGCCGCTGGGCGACTCGGCGCGGGGGCTCATCGCCGCCGGGCTGCTGTCGCTCGCTCTGATCCTGTCGGTGGTGTTCCCGAGCATCGGCCTGCTCTGGGCCCTGCTCCTCGTGCTGCAGGGCACGGTCGCCCGGCTGCTCCGCCGCGTCTGAGCACGGTACGGTCAGCGCATGGGCCTGGGGGACGCGGAGACCGTACTGGCACGCAAGAACGCGAACTTCGTCATCGACGAAGCGGCGGCGGAGGCCGGCCTGGTCCGGTCGATCGCAGCACCCGGCCCGTTCGGCATGCGCCGCCACGAAGCCGCGGGAGGCCGACTCACCCTGACCCCCGCGGTCCTCTGGTTCAGCGCGCACCCGTTCAACTTCGTCCGGCCGACCTTCGGCATCCCGCTCGACTCCATCGCGGAGCTCCACGACACCTCGCAGAACATTTCCCGGCAGATGCAGGTCGTGCTGCAGGACGGGCAGCGCCTGACCTTCGTCATCTGGGGCGTTCGAGCGTTCATCGAGCGGATCGACCAGGCGCGCGCCGCGCTCTGACGACACGCGAGCCCACCCGCGTCACGTCACCGGTCCACCGCGTCCGGCGACCGCCGCGCCACCCTAGGGGTCGGTCCCGGTCCCGGTCCCGGTCCCTTGAATAGTATGCCTATTCTAGGCGCCGGCGACCGGCCGCCCGGCCGCCCGGCCGGTCGGACCTCCGGACGCGAGCCCCTCCACGATCGTCCGACCCCACCGAGACCGTCACGTTCGGTCACGTTCGCCCCTGGACGCACAAGAACGACGTACCGTCACGGCATGACCGTCATCGTGGCCGTCGCCGTCCTGGCGGGAGTCCTCGCCCTCGCCACCGTGATCGGCCTGCTCCTGCGCACGAGAACGGGTCGAGCGGTTCCCCAGACCGGCCGCGCGCGCAGCACCCACGCCAGCCCCGATCGCACCGTCGCCGACATCGCTCCGGCAACCGCCTTCGGAACCCGCGCCACCCTCGTCCAGTTCTCCACGCCGACCTGCGCCCGCTGCCCGGCGACGGCCCGCCAGCTCGACAGCCTCGCAGCGCAGCACGCCGGCGTCGAACGGCTCGAGATCGACCTCGCCGAGCACCCGCACCTCGCCACGCGCTTCAACGTCCTGCAGACCCCCACGGTCCTGCTCGTCGACGGCTCCCACGCCGTCCGCACCCGCTT